>JAJWCP010000060.1 GCA_021617435.1 Pseudomonadota bacterium | reverse complement strand
CTTTAAAAATTCCGTCTGAGATAAAAAATTACATTAATAATTTTCCAAGGCAGGCTCTGCATGCCGCCACACTCGGCTTTGTACATCCGCGAACCGGCGAAATTTTAAGCTTTTCAGTAGATTTTCCGTCTGATATTAAAGAATTGATTGAAAAATTACATCAAATAAGCATAGATTAAAATTAAAACTTTTTACTATGTTGTGATTCATTTTATTTTGTTTAAGATGTGACTCCCTAACACTCAAAAAAGGAGATAAGGCTATGGATACTACTTCTGGACTTATCGGACTTGACTTTTCGCCGGAATATAATCTGGCAAGATATTTGCAGTGTATTCGTAAATTTCCCATTCTGGAGCCGGAAGAAGAATACAATTTAGCAGTTGAATATCAACAAACTCACTGTAAAAAGACTTCATATAAACTTATAACATCGCATCTAAGATTGGTGGTAAAAGTGGTTTCAAAATACCGCGGTTACGGTCTGCCGATAAGCGAGCTTATTGCCGAAGGAAATATCGGATTGCTTTATGCGGTTGAAAAATTTGAGCCGGAAAAAGGTTTTCGCTTTTCAACCTATGCCTTATGGTGGATTAAAGCTTCCGTGCAAAAATATATTCTTAACTCATGGTCGCTGGTTAAACTCGGTACCACCGCGGCACAGAAAAAACTGTTTTTTAATTTACGCAAAATAAAAAATCAACTTAATCTGACCGACGACCGCGAAATGTCGGAGCCGGTAATTAACCACATTGCGCAATCCCTTGACGTAACCACGCAAGACGTTACTAATATGAACATACGACTCAAAGCACATGACGGCTCTTTAAATACAGTGTTAAACAGCTCGTCTGACAGCACCAGCGAGTGGCTGGATTTTATTTCTGACAGCAAACCTAATCAGGAAGAATGTCTTTCATATAATGAAACCTTGAAGTATCGCAGGCGCTTGTTCAACAATGCCTTAATCGTACTTAATCCGCGCGAAAAAGATATTTTGTTCAAGCGCAGAATGGTGGAAAAAGCCGCAACGCTTGATGATTTAAGTAAATTTTACAACATATCAAAAGAACGCGTGCGGCAAATTGAATTAAATTCAGTTCGCAAAATTACCCGCGCGGTAGGCACACTGCAATAAAAGCGTTAAACATACATTGAATTATGCCCTTCTCCGATTATTTAAAACGGAAGATTAAACAAGCAAAGGGCAAAAAAATGTTAAAAAAACTTTGGTGGCTGATTGTTATTTTACTTATGGCGATTGCTTTTGCGGCAGGATATTATTGTTTTGCATTGCAGCACAAAAATTCTGCCGCAACTCGTAAGGCTCCGGTATCCGACACACTGGCGCTTGCGGCAGCGGCAATAACTCCGCGCGACATTGAATTTACACAAAAATATGTCGGACGAATTTTGCCTATACATGAAGCAAAAGTTCAGCCGTTTATCAGCGGATTTATTGAAAAAATTTATGTAAAAGGCGGCGAATACGTGAAACAAGGCGACATTTTGCTCACCCTGCAGCAAGACCAATATCTTGCCGCACTGGAAGCGGCTTATGCTAATGTTTTGCAAGCTCAAGCCGATTTAAGCAACGCCGAAACTTATTTTACCCGCATACAAAAAGCCGGTAAAAACAGCGTTTCGCCAACTGAAGCTGATAATGCCAAAGCGCAATTTTTAAGCGCACAAGCTAAATTTGAATACGCAAAAGCCAATCTTGCCGCCGCAGAAGTTAATTATAATTACACCGTTATTCGCTCGCCGATTGACGGCTTAGTCGGCGATGTTTCATTAACGGTTGGCAATTATGTTTCGCCTTCATCGGGCGAATTGTTTTCAATTATGCAATATTCTCCTATACGGGTTATGTTTTCGGTTACCGACAAAGAATTTCTAACAGAAACTTCCAAACCCTCGCCTTTTTATGACGATAAGATTTTCCTTAAACTCGCTGACGACACTATTTTTACCAACTCCGGAGAATTTAAATATACCGATAACAATATAAATGCTGCAAGTAATGCTATCGCCGTGTTTGCCGATTTTAACAACATCGGCAAAACATTAATACCTAACGCTTATGTTACTGTTTTGATAAAGCATATTTTTAAATACAGTGTTCAAGTCAGCAAAAATCTGATATTATTGGAAAATGACGGCAACTATGTTTTTATAATCAGGGACGGAAAAATCATCAAAGAAAAAGTTAATATTCTGGCGTCAGAGAAAAATGATTTTATTTTAGAAAACACCTTTAAAAAAGGCGACGCGTTATTAACCGAGGCTATGCGTCAGTCTTATTATAACCATACCATAACGCCTAAATTTGCCGATAACAATTTGACCAAAGAGGATAAAAAATAATGTTTTCTGCTTATTTTATCAGCCGTCCGCGCTTTGCCATTGTAATTTCAATAGTTATGGTGCTGCTTGGTTTGCTTGCCATTGCCGTGCTGCCGATTTCACAATACCCAGAAATTACGCCGCCGCAAATTATTGTAAAAACTACTTACCCCGGCGCTAACGCTGAAGTTTTGACAGAAACGGTTGCCACTCCGATTGAAAACAAAATCAACGGGGTGGAAAATATGCTTTACATGTCATCATCTTCGGATGATTCCGGCAATTATACGCTGACCGTTACTTTTAATGTGGGCGCCAATCCTGATATTTCACAAGTTAAGGTGCAAAACCGGCTGCAACAGGTAAATTCTGAACTGCCTGCTATAGTTACACAAGAAGGCGTTGATGTTACAACCCAAAATCCAAACATTTTAGCGCTATTGGTTTTGCGCTCGCCAAACAAAACTTATGACAATTTATTTTTAAGCAACTACGCTTACAGCAATTTACAAAATCCGTTAGCGCGCGTTAAAGGGGTCGGCGACGTGCAGATTTTCGGTCCGCAATACAGTATGCGTATATGGCTAGACGTTAACAAAATAACTTCGCTCGGCTTAAATTCTGAAAGCATCGTTCAGGCAGTTAAACAACAAAACGTACAAGCCTCGGTCGGAAGTATCGGGTCGGCTCCGGCACCAGAAAACACCAACATGGTTTTATCTTTAACCGCAAAAGGCTTGCTCACCAGTGTGCAAGATTTTGAAAATATTATCGTTGCTACCGATAACACCGGCGCAGTGGTATACTTAAAAGATGTGGCGAGAGTTGAGCTCGGCGCAAATTCTTACGGCATTCAATCTGCTTACAAAAACGAGCCCGCCGTTATTATGGCACTCAACCAGACCCCTAACTCAAACTCACTTAATATTATGGATAATGTGCGCGCTGAAATTGAAAAATTATCTGAAACCTTCCCTGACGACATGACGTTTAGCATTGCCTATGATTCAACCGACTATGTGCGAGCTTCTATTGACAGCATTATTGAAACACTGTTCATCACTTTTTCCTTGGTGGTTTTGGTAACATTTATATTCTTGCAAAAATTTAACACCACGCTTATTCCTTTATTTACGATTCCGGTTTCGTTAATCGCTACGTTTATAGTGATTTACGCATTGGGTTTTGATATAAATATTCTGACTTTATTTGCCATGATTTTAGCCATCGGACTTGTTGTTGACGACGCGATTATTGTGGTGGAGCGCGTGCAATACTTAATGCTTCATGAAAAGTTAGAGCCTAAAGCGGCCGCGGTTAAAGCTATGCAACAAATCAGCAGCGCCATTGTTGCCACTACATTTGTGTTGCTCTCTATTTTTATTCCGGTCGGCTTGATGGCGGGCATCACCGGCAAAATCTATCAGCAATTTGCCGTGACAATTGCTACTTCAGTTGCTTTTTCCGCTTTTAATGCCTTAACATTAAGCCCCTCGCTGTGCTCCGTTTTGTTAAAACCGGAAGATAACGAAAAATCAGGAAAGTTTTTTAATTGGTTTAACCGCTTGCTTGACTTCGGCAAAAAACATTATCTCAGCGCCGTAACGCTTTTTTCCAAAAAATTATGGCTCACAACATTTTTAATTTTAGTAACCATCGCGCTGATTTTTATCGGATTTAAAATTACGCCTACATCATTTTTACCGGAAGAAGATCAGGGTATTGTTTTTGCCAATGTTCAATTAAACAACACAGCAAGCTTAAACCAAACCGAACAGGCCTTAAAAATTTTGACCGATAAAGCTTTAGCCATGAAAGGAGTAAAATATTGCATAACCGTTGCCGGATATAGCTTGCTCGGCGGGCAAGGCGAAAATGTGGCATTAGGCGTTATCGGACTTGATAACTGGAACGAACGCAAAAGCAAAAATCTTTCAGTTGAAGCTATCACGCAAAAACTTTCGGCGGAATTTGCAAGCAGCGGCTTAGGTGAATTTAACTTTTTTGCGCCGCCGGCAATCCCCGGAATCGGGCAAAGCAATGGTATTTCATTTGAGTTGTTAGCAACCGATAGCAATATTTCATCTCAAGATTTATATAAAAATCTGCGGCTATTGCTGGAAAAACTTAATACCTCTCCTGATTTAGAGTATGCGTTCAGCACTTTTAGCGCCGACACTCCGCATATTTATTTGGATATTGACCGCACTAAAGCAGAATCATATAAAATTCCGGTCGCAAATTTGTTTACCGCGCTGCAAAATAATTTAGGCTCGCGTTATATTAACAACATAACTCTTAACGGACAAATTAATAAAGTTATTATGCAGGCCGATTTTGAGTATCGTAGCGATATTGACGATGTTATGAATTTATACGTAACCTCGCTTGACGGTTCACAAGTAAAACTCGGCAGTTTTGCAAACGTTAAAACAGAAATTAATCCTAAAATCATATACCGTTATAATCAATACAACTCCGCTTCAATTACTGCCGCAGCCAAAGAAAATGTGAGCAGCGGCACCGCCATTGCCAACATTGAAAAACTAGCCAAACAAACTTTGCCGAAAGAATATCAACTGGCTTGGACAGGTTTGAGTCTGCAAGAAGTTGAAACTCAGGGATTGGCAGTTTTGCTAATCGGATTGGCGTTGGTGTTCTGTTATCTGTTTTTAGTGGCTCTATATGAAAGTTGGATGTTGGCTTTAGCAGTTATGTTTTCAACCATATTTGCCATTTTGGGCGCAATTATAGGTATACATATTATGGGGCAACCGCTCAGTATTTACGCGCAACTAGGTCTGATTATGCTGATTGGTTTAGCTGCTAAAAACGCCATTTTAATTGTAGAATTTACCAAAGAATATCGCGAACAGGGTTACAGCATCTTAGAAGCCTCGCAAAAAGGCGCTGAAGAGCGCTTCAGGGCAGTGTTGATGACGGCTTTAACCTTCATTTTGGGCGTGTTACCGATGGTAGTGGCAGAAGGCGCCGGAGCAAGCTCGCAAATTGCCATCGGCAGCTCGGTGTTTTTCGGCATGATTGCGGCAACCAGTGTCGGCATCATCTTTATTCCGGCATTATTCGCGCTGTTTGAAACCATTAAAGAACATTTTGCAACACCGAAAGGAGCTCAAAATGATTAAAAATTACATATGTTTATTACTGATATTTACCGCCGCATGCACTGTGGGACCGGATTATGAATCCCCGCAAATATATGAAGATATGCAAATAAGCCAATCATTAAAACTAAAAGGCGGCGGAATAAAAATATCGCAGCAGTGGTATGAACAATTTAATGATAAAAATTTAAATTTTTTAATTGAAACCGCCGTAAACCATAATTCCGACCTGAATGCTGGAATTGCCCGTTTGCGGCAAGCGCGCATTACCGCCGATATTAATCGGGCGCAATATTTACCGATGCTTAATGCCGATGCAAAATATGATTATGGCAAAGCGAGCAAAAACATAGGGCTTGCCGGCGATACTAATTATTTTCAACTCGGATTAGACGCCTCTTGGGAGCTTGATATATGGGGTGCCGGAAGAAGACTTAATGAGCAGTCGTTAGCAAAATTTTCAAGCGCGATGTACAGCTTGCGCAATTTGCGGGTTACGGTTATTGCCGAAACCGCCAAAACTTATTTTGCCTTAAAAACCGCGCAGGAACAATTACGAATCGCACAAAATAATTTAAAATTACAACAAGACATTTATCGCACGGTCAGTGATAAATACCGCTCCGGCTTAACTGACAGCGCCGCTTTTAATCAGGCCGCGTATATTACGGAAACCACCAAAGCGGCAATTCCGGCATTGGAGTATAAAATTGAGGCGTATAAAAATGCTTTGGCGGTTTTAACCGGCATGCTTCCGCAACAAATAAACACCGGAAGTTGCAATCCGATAAAACAGGCTTATAAATATAATACCGACCTTTTATATAATCTACCAAGCGACATTATCCGCTCCCGCCCCGATGTTAAAGCGGCGGAACGCAATCTGGCAGCGCAAAACGCAGCAATCGGGCAAGCCGTGGCGGAACTTTACCCGAATTTAAGCATAAGCGGATTGTTCGGAGTGCAATCAAGCGCCGGTTCAAAACTTTTTAATTCAGACAGTAAGGCTTACGGTTACATACCATCAGCAGTGATGCCGTTGTTTAATTGGAACAAGCTTCAAAACAATATTGAGTTACAAAAGCAAATCAGAGCTGAAACGTATGAAACATACCGGCAAACATTGTTGCAAGCAGTTGAAGAACTTGGCAACGCCATAACCGCAACTCAAAAAGAATTTGCCGCTAACAACGCTCATCGCAATGCGGTTTATCGTATGCGGCAAGCGTTTGAAGCCACTCGCAGCAAATATCGCAATGGGCTGATTGAGTTTTCAGATTTATTAAAAACCGAGCAAGACCTGTTGCAGGCTGAAACCGATTTAGCCGCAAGCAACGGCGCAATATATCAAAACATTATCGCGTTTTACAAAGCCACCGGCGGCGGATATAACTAAAGCAAGCGGTTAGCGATAATATTTTTCAAACGGAGTGTCCTGATTAATATCTTGCGGTTTATACACAAAGATATTAGTGGTAGTCGGAATATCATGCTGACGACGGGTATAACCGCGGGATTCCATGCATTTGCGGTATTTACGCGGACTGGAATCGGAATCATCGCGGATAGAATTTACCACTATCGGCTGAGCTCCGGTATAAGGGACATAGCTCGCCCAAATGCCTTTTTCGGAATGCCAGTCGGCTCTGATGTCATAACGGGCTTCTTCCGAATAAAACCAACTCTTAATATTCGGCAAAAATTTAAAATCTTCAGCCTTGCGCATACATTCCGAATGGTCGCGGGCAAATTTTTCAACGCCGGTGCGCGGGCGCTCCCAGTGGTAAACTATTTGACCCTCACCTTCAGAAAGCCAGGTGCAGGCTGAAAATAACAACGGTAAAATTAAAGGTAAATATATTTTTTTCATATCAAAAATCCAAATTTGTGTAGTGTTCAGCCGGAAGTATGCCTTTTATAGTGTCTTTAAGAATATCCTTAAAACACGGGCGTGACTTTATTTTTGAATACCAAAGTTTAGCGTTTTCATAATTATCCCAGGCAATATCGCCCAAATAATCAATTACGGAAAGATGCGCCGCCGCCGTAATATCCGCTAATGAAAATTCTTCACCGGTCAGATAATTATTACGCTCGGCAAGCCATTCAACGTAACTTAAATGATATTTAAGATTATTCATGCCGGCGCGCAAAATCCGCGAATCGGGGGCAGCGCCGTCACGAAAGCGTTTGTAAACTTTTTCCATAACGATATAGCGATAAACTTCATTATAAAATTTGTTATCAAACCAATCGGTTAAGCGCCTAACTTCCGCGCGATGTTTATTATCGCCGGTAATTAAGCGCGGTTCGGGATAATTTTCTTCCAGATATTCGGTTATAGGGTAGTTACCCGAAATGATGTTACCGTCAAATATAAACACTGGTAACTCTCCGGCCGGATTAAGCTTGCGGATTTCTTTGGAGAGATTCCACGGCTCTTCTTCTCTTAACACAAACAGCATCTTTTTTTCAGACATAAGCATTCTGATTTTGCGCGATTGCGGCGAAATGCTATGATGAACCAAAAGCACCATATTTTATTATTCCCCCTTATTCTCCAACAAATTGTTTGCCTGTTCATCGGCCGGCGTTAATTCATCGGTTATATTTTTACGGATAAATTCCGGCGGAACGACCCCTTGTGATTTTATTTCAATTTCTTTTACTTTATCTTTGAGCGCCTTATTTATTTTTTGTGAAAAATCAGGACTTGCCACTGTTTTTTTCAAAAATGCGCCAATCCGTTTATACTTCGGCGAAGCTTTTGATACACCGATAAACATCGGCATGCTCCATAACGCTGTCTGTGAAAACGACACATAATTTTTAAGCCCCAACTCACAAACTTTGGCATAATTATAGTAATAAGTGCCGGCAATATAATCAACCTCGCCGGAAAAAAGTTTTTCATAAGCTGAAAGCGTAGTCTCAGTAGGCTTCATATTAAACGATTCAAAGTTTTTAAGCATATAATCGCTAAAATATTCCTCATTGCTGTATGTGCCTTTAAGCATTTTTAAGTCATTGGTATTTTTTACCTTTGCAATGGTTTGCGGCAACATAATAATGTTTATCGGGTTATTTATAACTGCCGGATAAACATATTCAAGCCCAGAATAGCGTTTGCTTCCGTAATAAATGCCAAGCAAAACATCTACATTGCCGCGGCGAACCACATTAACCGCTTCGTCATAGTTTTCCGATAAAACATAAATTAGCTTAAATTCACCGAGTTTGGCAAATTCTTGCAAGGCATCATTAAAAATAGTCTGCAAATATTCAGCATGGCGATAATCATATTCGGTGGTTGCAATCGGAGGATAATTTGGAAATGAAGTGAGCGTTAAATTTTGTGTTCCCATTCTCATTTTGGTTGTGACCATAGTTTGCGCCCATCCTGAAAGAGGCACAATTTGCATTACCATTATCAAAATCAGCCACAATTTTTTCATACTATCACCGCTTTTTTGCTTTAATTTTTGTTACAATACTCCATTTAAG
>JAJWCP010000059.1 GCA_021617435.1 Pseudomonadota bacterium | reverse complement strand
GTCATATTCGGGCTTGACCCGAATATCCAGGTCAAACAAAGTAGCAAATTTCTTCCACCTGGACACTCCGGTCAAGCCGGAGTGTGACACTATGAGGACGGACGCATCGCTCAAGTTTTATAATGACGGTTTTTGTACCGGTCGGTCTATGGTTGAGATGCTGGGAGTTCTCGCCATTATCGGAGTGCTTTCCGTCGGGGCGATTGCCGGTTACAGTAAAGCAATGATGAAGTATAAACTCAATAAACACGCCGAACAATTAAACACTGTTATCAATGCCGTGGCTCGCAATGTGCATAGGTTTGACAACATTAAACAGAACGGCACTTTTTTAACCGAAACTTTTATCAAAATGGGCGAAATTCCAAGCGAGATGGTTAAACCAAGCAGCGATACATATATTTATGATATTTTCGGGCAAGCATGGTGGATTTTTATCAGCAGTAGCGGAGATCAAATTTTTCTATCTACATATTCATCAGATGGTTCTTCATCACTTATCACCAAATCAACCAACAATATTGATATATGCCGCAATATGCTGATTGCTTCCAAAGAAAACAGCTCTAGTCTTTGGCAGGTAATGTCACAAAGTAATCATAACAATAGCGATAATGCCGCTGTCAGATTATTTGGCGACAATTACTGTGCGGCTGATGCTAAATGCCTTAAAAATCTAACCATGAATGACATTTACGAACTATGTACCAAACATTACGGCGTAAATTCAAGCGTTGAATTTGCGATTATATGGCTACGATAGGCCCAAATATCTGCTTGCATTTTAGCAAAATATGCCTATACTAATTTTTGCCAAGAAATTGGCTGTAACACCAGAGGCGGTATGAAATAGGTATATTGGACCCGAGGGCAGTACTCGGCACCTCCACCATTTTATAAAGCACTGTTATGCCGTTAGTGAGGGCTGTTTAAGCCGGCTAATGCGATGTAAGTTTTTTCTGCGGTGTACAAAACCGCCACATAAAAAAACTTGCAAGCAGGAGCCGCTTATCTTAACTGCAAAAATGCAGAGAAATGCTCTGCTGCGCCGTTGCGAGCGAACGACTTGTAGGTAAAAACTACACGAATGAGTGAGCAACAAGCATGAGAGCGTTTATAGTGACGGCTGTTTAAGCCGGCTAATGCGATGTAAGTTTTTTCTGCGGTGTACAAAACCGCTACATAAAGAAAAAACTTGCAAGCAGGAGCCGCTTAAACAGCCGGATACGAGGGGGTGAAATAGGTTTGACAGTATAACATTAAAGATACTTGCTGTGTTCGGCGGGATACCACCGTTATCGGTTCAAAATAAATGAATGCAAATGATAATTTTGCACCTGTTGCCGTAGCTGCTTAATTTAAGCGAAAGTAACAAAATCTGATTCTTTTAACCTTGGTTTGTTAAAAGTGGGGTTTGAGCCACCTAGCAACAGAACGGCTCATTTTTTATGCTTGAAGTTTTATAAATTACTTTTATAATGCGCGTGAAAGTAATTTGGCAAAGGAAAATAAAATGCAAAACACCGAATCGGAAATTGATTACGATGAACTTATCAATAAAAACTTGCGAGGCGTTGTCGTTGACGCGCTCAAATTTGCCGAAGCGGAAGGGTTGCTCGGCGAAAACCACTTTTACATCACTTTCCGCACTGATTTTGCCGGTGTTAAAATGCCTGAAAGTTTAAAAGAGCAATACCCCAAAGAAATTACTATTGTATTGCAACACCAGTTTTCTGATTTGAGAGTTAAAAATGATAAGTTTTCAGTCGTGTTGATGTTTGGCGGCATTCCGTACGAACTGACCGTTCCGTTTGCCTCTGTTACTTATTTTGCCGACCCGTGCGCCAAATTCGGCTTAAGTTTTAAGCCTGATACTGAAAGTGAAGAAGACGGTAACGCTGAAAAGCTTGCCAAACTTGAAGATGAAATCCGCCAATCGCAAAACTCTCATCCGGCAGAAGTAATTTCCATTGACAGTTTTCGGAAAAAATAACATGAACAAATACTCCGTTACCATCGCCGGACGGCATGAAACCAGCTTCACGATTGAAAAAGAGTTTTTTGATGAGCTTAAACAAATTGCCGCCGCTCGCAAATTAAGCTTAAACGAGCTTGTCACTGAAATAGATTCGTCTCGCACGCAGAAAAGCTTATCGGGCAGTATTCGGATTTATATTTTAAATTACGTCAAACAGCACCGCTAATTTTTCCAAAATGACGGTGTAAAAATAACCAACAAGGTTAAAATTTCCAAGCGACCCAACATCATTGCGCCGCACAACGCCAACTTTGCCTCAGGCGAAAAGAAAGCATAATTACCGGCAATCCCGATACGCGGAGCAATTCCGAGACTGGTATTGGTAACGCTTGCAATCGCGGCTGAAAGAGAAGTTGTAAAATCATAACCCATAAAATTTAACGCCACTGCAAACACCGCCACAGTAATAAAAAAGAGCAATATATAAACCAACACCGAAATAACCACCTTATCTGATACCGGAACATCACCGACTTTTACCGGCACCACCCGATTAGGATTAATCGCCGAAGCAGCAACCTTATGAATATATGAAAACAACACCTGCCAGCGCATGGTTTTAACCGAGCCGGTGGTTGAGCCGATACAACCTCCGTGCAAAGATAAAAAGGTAAAAAACATCCCTGTCCAAACGCCCCAACTTAAAAAATCGGCTGATGAAAACCCTGTGGTGGTAATGACTGAAATAATGCTGAACGAGCTACTGCGTAAAGCGGTTAAAAATGACACATTGTTTTTTAAGGTAAGCCATAACGCCACCAAAACAACCAAAAACAGTATGGTTTTCAAGAACTGCTTAGCCTGCCCGAATCTGAACGGTTCCACCTCGCGGTTGCGCAATAAAATTATGTAAAAAGTTATCGGCAACGCCCCGATTATCATAAACAAAGACAAAACCGATTCTATGGCGGCGCTGTTAAAAAATGCCACAGAATTGTTTTTGGTTGAAAATCCGCCGGTTGCCACCGCCGAAAGGGCGTGATTGGCAGCATCAAACCAACCCATGCCGCACCAATGCAGCATTACGGCGCACAATACAACCAAGCTCAAATACACCCCGATAATCCATTTGGCCATATCCACAAATTTAGGCATAAATTTATCGCCGGTGTCGGCATTTTCACGCTGAAAAATTTGCATACCGCCGATTCCTAAAAACGGCAACATTGCCACGGCAAAAATAATAATTCCAATACCGCCCAAGCCGTTTAAAATTGAACGCCATATCAACACTGAACGCGGCAACGCCTCAACATCATAAACAACCGTTGCTCCGGTGCCGGTAATGCCGGAAGTTCCCTCAAACAAAGCAGAGCTGATACTTCCGCCGATTCCGTATAAATAAAAAGGCAGCGAGGCAAACGCCGCAACTGAAAGCCAACACACGCAGGTTACCAAATAACCTTGCTTCAGGTTGATACGGCTAATCCGAACTTTACTTGCCAAAAACAGCGCTATACCGATAAACATGGTTAAAAACGAAGCCGTTAAAAAAGGCGAGCGCATCAAATGACGCTCATAAATATCAAAGGCGGCCGGAATAAGCATCGTCAAGCCCAAAACCGAAAGTATAAAGCCGTCAATCATCAACACCGGCTGCCACATTAGCATAATCCTTATAAAGCAACGTTATCGGCAAATCCGGCGTCAACCAAATTGCGGTTAACGCTGCGCCCGTCTAAAAAGCACACGCCGGTTGCGATATTCCGATATGTGTACGCCAGAATTTTGCACTCCAAGATTTTACCGTCAGCCAATTCTTTCAAATACTGATTAGCATCATCCTGATTATATTTAGCCGGATCAGTGTATATGCCGTACAAAATCATATAAGTGTTGCCGACTGAAATTTCATTGGCGCTGAACACAAACGTTTCTCCTTTAACCGTTGCCGGATTATCTTCATAAGTAAGCGGCAAACTGTCATCTCGCCGATAATATTGCGAGGCGGGAAGCTCCGGCGCCGCATTATTTTCAGCCGCAACTTCCGGCAATTTTACCTCTTGCGAATTTTCCGCCTTAATCACCACCGGCATTACCTCAACGCGGCTGATTGGCGGATTCTTTTTAATATTCATTATTTTATATTGCTTTTTCGGCTTGCTCTCAGCTTCCGATTCGGCATCTTCAGGGGCAACGGGAGCGCCCGCTTTTTTGAACACTTGCCGGCTTTCCAACATCGCCTCATTTTCTTCTACCGGTTGAGCGCGAATAATCTTTGGCGCCGAAACTTCCGCCGGCTCTTTCTTGGTAACTTTGTCAAACTTATCATGAATAGCAGTGCAAATATTGTTTTCATCACATTTAAGCATATACCAATCGCCGATATGCTCAGCCGAAATTCCGAATAACATCGGAAGGGCAATCAGGACCGCCAAAAAAATAACCACAGAGGTCAAAAAAACAAAAATATGACGCAAAGGATACGTTACAATCATAAACAAAGTATGGAAAAACTTAGCCGCTCCATGCAAACGAAAAGTTTTTAATCTGATTAAATCCATTATTTTTTACTCCCGTATTTTTGTTTAAGTTCTTCAACCTTTTCCGGCGCAATCCGCTCAAACAGCATATCGCCCACTTCAAACGGCTGACCGGCTTTAACCGCGGTAATTTCTTTGGCGATATTAAAGCCTTTAAGGGTCGGCATATCTTTAGCGTCAAGGTGCAATTTAGCAAGCATTTTAGCCGCCACATCAGGCATAATCGGCGCTGACAGAATGGCAAAAATTCTGATAAGATTAATGCAAACCCGCAAAATTGCCGCCGCGCGCTCCGCATCGGTTTTAATCACCGCCCACGGCTCAGTAACTGAAATATAGTTATTGCCTTCAACCCAAATGGCACGCAACTCATTAAGAGCTTTGCGAAACTCAAGCTCATTCATATATTTGAAATAGTCATCGGTATGCTGCTGCAAATTGGCAATCAGTTCGTTTTCAACTGATGTCAATTCACCGCCGGCCGGCACTTCGTTGCCGATTTTTGATGATGTCATTTTCAAAACGCGGGATACAAAGTTGCCCAAAACGCCGTTTAAGTCTTTATTTACCACCGCGGCAAACAAATCAAACGAAAAACTTGTATCCGAGCTTTCCGGCACATTGCTCATCAGCCAATAGCGCCAATAATCAGCCGGAAATTCTTTAACTGCGTCCTCGGCAAAAATGCCGCGCTGTTCTGATTTTGAAAACTTACCGCCCTCATAAGTTAAGTAGCTGAAACCTTTTAAGTAATCAACCTGCGTCCAAGGTTCGCCGGTTCCGAGCAAAGTTGCCGGAAACGTAATGGAGTGATACGGAACATTGTCTTTACCCATAAACTCAACATGGCGCACGTTTTTTGCCCCATACCACCAATCTTTCCAGTTGCGCTCTTCCGGTTTTTCATCTGACCATTGTTTGGTAATGCCGATATAGCCGATAGGGGCGTCAAACCAAACATAAAACACTTTATCCTCAAAGCCGGCTTTGTTTACCGGAAAGCCCCATTTTAAGTCACGCGTAATGCAGCGCGGTTGCAGACCTTCTTTAATCCATTTTTGCGCAATAGAATAAGCGACTTCCGGCCAAAAAGCCTCTTTGCTTTTAAGCCATTCGCGCAGTTTAGGTTCAATTTTCGGCAAATTCAAAAACAGATGTTTGGTTTCGCGCACTTCAAGGTTTTTACTACCTGAAATAGTGCTACGGGCATCAATTAAATCAGTCGGTTCCAAAACTTTGGTGCAGTTTTCGCACTGGTCGCCGCGCGCTTTATCATAACCGCAATACGGACAAGTGCCGGTAATATAACGGTCAGCCAAAAACATTTTATCATCAACTGAGTAAATTTGCTTAACGGTGCGTTCTTCAATAAAGCCGTTTTTATCAAGCTGTTCAAAAATATGATACGTCATTTCTTTGTTTTGTTCAGAAGATGTGCGCCCAAAATAATCAAACGAAAGCTCAAAATCTTTATATGTGCGGTAGTGGCGGTCATGATTCATATCGCAATAAGCCTGAACATCCATACCTGCCTTTAAGGCTCCCACTTCTGAAGTTGTGCCATGCTCATCGGTACCCACAACGTACAACACCTCATTTCCCATCATTCGCATATAGCGCGCATAAACATCAGACGGCAGCAAACAGCCGACCATGTGCCCCAAATGCGGCACACCGTTAATATATGGCAATGCGGAAGTGACAAGAATTTTAGACATTGTAAATTTTTCTCCTGATATAAAGTTAAACTTATGCTGAGTTTAGCCGATTTTTACAGCAATACAAGCATTATAAGCAGTTTTTTAGCATTTAAAACAAAAAAAGAACGCTTTTACAACGTTCTTTTTCTGAAAATCAGGCAAAATTCCGATTAATGGATAGAATCGGAACAAGCCGGAAAGATGTCGGAAGCAGTCAAGCCCCATTCTTGGACCTTTTCTTTCAGTTCCTTAACAACTTTCGCTTTCTCTTCTTGATAGTAGCGCTCCGCCACATCAGAAATCTTGTCAGTCGGCAGAATAGTCATTCCCTTATTCCGTGACAGATAGTACTTGATGTCATGAGGCTTAATGCCCAGCGATGCAGGAGTTTCATTTCCTGTATACGTTCCTGCCAGATTGTTTGCCGCTTTCATCACCGGTTCAAGCATAAATCTGGTCTTCAGGTGCGTGTACTTCTTGAGTTCTGCCGCAAACCTCTGGGTGTTGCTCTCATTCTCCGCATAGGCGAATGCCTTTGCTACGTCCATGAAGATTTCTTCTTTCGTAATGTTCTTCATCTTCATAAAAAAAATTTTGAAATTAACATATTTCCACAATCAGGACAAATCCTGATTAACGGATTGCTTTTAAGCACGCGTCTTTCAGCGTCTGCCGAATATACTCGCGACAGTAATAATCGGCAATATCCGACATCTTTGCCTTAGGCGAAAGACTGGTAATGTCTCTGAAATCAAGCCAATCACACCTTCCGTAAAGATGAACCAAAATATTATCCGCATCAAGCCCAAGCGCTTCAGGTGTTTCATCACCGGTATACGTTTCTGCCACCGCATTTATTGCTTTTTCAGCAGTCCCCGGTCGTAACCATACTGGAACACATCTGCCGACAAACAACTCTTCAGTTGCAAACGCTCTCGCAACCTCTTTGAAAATTTCTTCTTTCATCATAAAAATAACATTTAGTTAACATAATGATTCAGTTTGAATATATAAGCTAACAACAATCATTAATTTTGTCAATAGGACAAAATTAAAAAAATTAGCGCGCGTATACCATCTGATTAAACACATTTTCCAAAAAGAACAGGCAAATAAAACATATCAGCATGGCAATTAAAGGCGTTATCACCCAACCTGCCACAATTTTGCCGGTAATTGACCAATTAACCCCGCGCCCGCCTTTCAGGAGTCCGATGCCCAAAATACCGCCGATAACCGCCTGCGTACTTGAAACCGGCACCAAAGGAAACGCCGGCAATCCGTAACTGTGCAAAAAATGTTGCAATCCTTGTGATGAAAATATAAACAATGCCGCGGCATTCGCCAACACCACGGTTAGCGCCATCAGCGGAGTCATTTTCATCAAGTTGTTGCCCACAGTCATCATCACTTTTTTTGAATAGGTAAAAATTCCGACACAGATGGCAATTGCTCCCATTAAAAACAGCACCTGTTCTCCGCTTAATTGTAAAAATGAACCCAACGCCACCGGTTTAAACGGCGACGATTCGGCAAACACGCCCATAACATTGGCAATATTATTGGCTCCCAACGCATAAGCGCCCAAAGCGCCCGCAATAATTAAAGAAATACGCATATAGCTGTCTTGTCGCAACAGATGCAGATGCGCTTTTCTGATGTTTTTACGCAAAATATAATATAAGAACACAGCCAAAACCGCGGCCAACAACGGACATAAAATCCAGCCGCTTAAAATTTTGCCGAGCGCTGTTAAATCGGTATCCAAACCGCAATAAAGATTCCAACCGATAATACTGCCGACAATCGCCTGCGAAATTGAAACCGTAACACCGATTCGTAGCATCCAATAAACCGTAAGAGCTGCCGCAAGTGCCACCATAAAAGAGCCCGCCAAAGCATTAACCGAACCGAGTTCGTCCAAAGTAGCGGCCGCGCCCTGCCCGCCGAATACCGCGCCGAGCACTACAAAAACCGAGGCAACAATCGCGGCGGTATTAAATTTCAGCATTTTAGAGCCGACTGCCGTGCCAAAAATATTAGAGGCGTCATTAGCCCCCAGCGACCACCCCAAAAACAAACCACTGCTCAAAAAGAACAAATAAGTCAGCATATCCATTAAATATCTCTTTTAATTACATAAATTAACAATCTGTCTACACAATCTTCCGCCAAATCGGCCACATCGGCAACTTCCGATAAAAACGATTCCAACTGCAACTTGTGCGCCAACTCCAAATCTGAGGCAAACACCGCCTCTTTTAATGAAGCGCTGGTTTTATCGCTTTCATGCTCAAGCCAATAAACCTTTTGCGCATAATCGCGCACTACTGACAAATCGCGGAAAAAGGCTCGCGAGGCCATTGAAAGATTTTCCGCGCACTCACAAACTTGCGACACCAATTCTTTAAAGCGCTCAAAATATTTTTCCGGAATTTCCGGCTGCTCAATGTAAAACTGATGAGCAACTTCATCAAATTCATTGATAACTTTATCCAAATTTTCAACCAGTTCAAGCACATTACCGCGCAAATCCGGAATTAAATTTTGGCTGTAAAGCCGATTCTCAATATCGCGCCGCAAACAATCGGCGTCATGCTCAATAATTTTAATTTCTTTGCTTAATTTCCGATAATCCGTGCTGCGCTTTTCCTGCAAATAAACATTAACGGCTTTTTTAAACACCATCGCCGCCTCAATAATTTTATCATGTAGCATATCAATTTTTTGTTCCAACTCTTTAGTGTTTGAAAACAATGAAATTTTTACATTAAACATCTTATACCTCTACCCTATAAATATACACAGTTGTTAACATAGTGCATAAAAT
>JAJWCP010000058.1 GCA_021617435.1 Pseudomonadota bacterium | reverse complement strand
TATTTACGAGTCCGTGCTGTGCATAAGTTGTGTAAAACAACACCGTCGGCGTTCTGATGCTGCCTCTTCATGGAATAGAAATTTATTATATCTAACCATGGAGTTAAAAAGGGGTGGAATTTTCACCCCTTTTGATACGAAAGATTACCGTGATTAATTGTTCACACATTCGCCAAATTCCACATTGTTATAATCGCGGCAGTGCGCAACAAAGCTTTGGTTTTCAGCGCAATCACTTGCTTGTAGCTCATAGTTGCAGGTGGCGGCGCAGTCTGAGCCATAAACATTTCCGCCGCATTTAACTATAGTTCCTACCGCATAGTACCCGGATGCACATGTTTTAAGTCCATAAGCAGGTCCTTTATTACCTTTACAATCTGTTCCCGTACAGTTGCCATACCAGTATATTTTAGTACCAATACTAGTGGTACATTTGTCACCGACTAAATATTGCCCTTTATCAGTATAGCCGGGAATAAATTGGTAGTCTTTATATGCACGGCAATATCCGCCATTTTCAAAACTGCTTTCTGTATCACAAGTTTTTTTCTTCTCGCACTTTTCATAAAAAGTGACGCGACCACATGTAACAGATTTACCACTTCCAACTTCTTTATAATAATCACATTCTTTAAGTCCATAAGCGGCTCCTTGATTGCCTTCACAATCTTTTGCAGTAGTGCAGTTAGCATACCAGTATACTTTGGTATTATCAAGTTTGGTACATTTATCACCGATTAAATAATATCCTTTAGTATAGTTATTGATAACCTGTGTGTTAGTATATGCAGAGCAATATCCTCCATTTTCATATTTACTGCTTGTATCGCACGTTTCGTCGCAACTTTCAAAGTATTTATAGTCGCCACATGTAACAGTTTTACCGCTTCCTTGATTATACTGACATGTTTTAAGCCCATAAGCAGGTCCAGGATTACCTTCGCAATCTTTTGCAGTAGTGCAGTCAGCATACAAGTATACTTTGCTAAGATTAATTGTGGTGCATTTATCACCGACTAAATATTTTCCTTTCGTATAAGTGCCTATATTAACCTGAACTTGAGTATATGCAGAGCAGCTTCCTCCATTTTCATATTTACCGCTTGTATCACATGTTTCAACAACTTGGCATCTGTTATAGTAGTTTACATTGCCGCAGGTGCATTCAACATCGCCTATAGGAGTACGTCCATCGCCGTTGCAAGTGTAAAATCCTTTGCATTTTATGTCGCAGGCAGAGGCTTTCGTGCATCTTTTGTAGTTAGTATCAAAAGGGCAGTAAATGTAGTGTCCGCAATTTTCAACGTCATCCGTGTAATAACCTAAGGTTTCGCAGGTTCCGGCAGGAGTTTTGTTATCGGCGCAACCTGATGTTCCGCTGTAATCATTGCGGCAGGTGAGGGCAAAAGCAAGGTTTGTGGAAAGCAAAAACAACATCAGACTTATAAAAAACTTAAAATTACGGCTCATAACACTGCTCCTTAGCTGAAATTGATAAATTTTAGCTTATTATACTCCGCGTTTTTTTTTTGCAATATTTACGAGTCCGTGCTGTGCATAAGTTGTATATCCTGTGCAAATAAATTTCATCTTTGGCGATTGTAAATCGTTTTTTGCTGATTAGTTATATAGCATCTTTGTGTTTAAGGAGAGGTGCTATGGATGAAAAAAATAAAATCGGCTTAATACCGGCAACTTTAATGGTCGCCGGTAATATGATGGGTTCCGGCGTGTTTATGCTTCCGGCCAATTTGGCGGCAATCGGCAGTATTGCCATTTTCGGTTGGCTTATTACCATTGTCGGCGCCATAGCTCTGGCATTGGTGTTTTCAAAATTAACCCAAATTTATCCGGCATCGGGAGGCCCGTATGCTTATGCCAAAAAGGCTTTCGGCAATTATATGGGCTACCAGACCAATTTGGTTTATTGGCTTGCCAACGTGGTTGGTAATGTGGGCTTGGCGGTTGCCGGACTCGGTTATTTAACCACCTTTTTTCCGACTTTAAAAGATCCGTTGGTCATGGCAATGGCGCAAATTGCCGTAATTTGGTTTTTTACTTATGCCAATATTTTAGGTCCGAACGTGGTCGGCAAAATTCAGAGCATGACCACCACCGTGGCACTAATCCCGATTATCGGTATGGCGGTTTTGGGTTGGTTTTGGTTTAACGCCGATACTTATATGGGCGGTTGGAATGTTACCGGCAAAAGCGATATAAGCGCCGTTGGTATGACCTTAAACTTTACCTTATGGGCATTTATAGGGGTGGAGAGCGCTTCTGTTTCAACCGCTGTGGTTAAAAATCCGACTAAAAACGTACCGATAGCCACTGTTGCCGGCGTGATTATTGCCGCTTTGTGTTATGTTTTAAGTTCAAGCGCGGTAATGGGCATTGTGCCAAGCTCAGAATTAATTTCATCTTCCGCGCCGTTTTCAACCGCGGTCAGCGCCGCGCTCGGACCTACCGCCGGCAATATTGTGGCTGCATGCGCCGCTATCGGCTGTTTAGGCTCGCTCGGCGGTTGGACGTTATTGGTTGGGCAAACCGCCAAAGCCGCGGCAGATGACGGCTTGTTTGGCAAAGTTTTTGCCTGTACCAATAAAAAAGGCGTTCCTGCTTCCGGTTTGGCGATAGTTGCCGGTATTATGACGGTACAGGTACTCGCCACTATGTCGCCGACCGCCTCGCAGCAGTTTGGCAAGATTGCTTCTATTGCCGTGATTATGACGTTGTTGCCGTATATCTATTCATCGGTTGCCATCAAAATTATCGGGCGTGAAAAGATGAACGCCAATCAAGGTATTTTTTATACGGCGGTCGGGCTTATCGGAGCCTTTTACAGCATGGCGGCGATGATAGGTTCAAATGCCGAACAAACGCGTTGGGCGCTGATGTTTGTTATTTCTACCGTAATTTTTTATGAATTGGCGGAAAATCGTCAGTGGGAAATGCAACAGCATGATAAGCAAATTCAGTGCGTAGTGCCGCGTTGGGTGCGCTATTTAACCCTTGCGGTAACCGTTGTGGCGCTGGTTTTAATGTTTTGGATTTCATTTGCCGATAAAAGCAATTTGGTCTCGCGCTACAAAAGTCACTTCCCTGTGGTTGAAATGATAGAATCCGAACTGTAACAATATTTTAAGGAGAAAAGTATGATAGATATTAAGAATCCGTTTCAGGTTAAAATTTTGCTCACTTATGAAAATCTAGCCGATAATACCGCGGCGGCGAGGGCTGTCCGTAAATTGCAGGCTGATTTGGAAAAAGAAGACTCGCAAGTAATTGTCGCTGAAAATTTAGATGATGCTAAAGCCATTTTCAGCTCTGATGCAGGTGTACAATGTGTGCTGATGGGAGTTGAATGCAACCGCTGCGCCAACACGTATGAGGCGCTGAGTTTTATCCGCAAGCAAAATAAAGAAATTCCGATTTTTGTAATGTCAAGCCGCAATATGGCATCGCAAATTCCGACCGATGTGTTAGATAAGGTCAGCGATTTTATTTGGCTGTTGGAAGATACTATTGAATTTATCAGCGGGCGTGTTCAGGCGGCAGTGCGGCGTTATCGTCAATTTATTTTGCCACCTATGTTCAAAGCTTTGGCTAAGTTTGCCAAAGTGCACGAATATTCATGGCACACTCCCGGACATACCGGAGGCACGGCTTTTTTGAAATCAGCCGTCGGACGTGACTTTTTTAACTTTTTCGGCGAGCAGATATTTCGTTCCGATTTATCCATTTCCGTCGGCGAACTTGGCTCCATGCTTGACCATAGCGGACCTATCGGCGAAAGCGAACGCTATATTTCCAAAGTTTTTAACTCCTCTCGCAGTTATCATATTACCAATGGCTCGTCCACTTCAAACCGCATTATTTTAATGGCAAGCGTCACCCGTAATGATGTTTGCCTGTGCGACCGCAATTGTCACAAGTCGGTTGAACACGCCATGACCTTGTCGGGCGCCGTTCCAACTTATTTAATTCCGTCGCGCAATCGTTACGGCATTATCGGTCCTATTTTTCCTGAGCGCTTAACTAAAGAGGCGGTAGCTGAGAGTATTAAGCAAAATCCGTTAGTGCGCGGCAAGATAAATCCGCAGCCTAAGCACGCTATTATCACCAACTCCACTTATGACGGCTTGTGCTATAATGTTGCCAAAGTGCGCGAGCTGTTGGGGCAAAGTTCCGACCGTTTGCATTTTGATGAGGCTTGGTACGGCTATGCGCGCTTTAATCCGCTTTATGAAAACCGCTATGCTATGTGCTGCAACCCTAAGACTTATGATAAAAATCAGCCGACCGTTTTTGCCACCCAATCAACTCACAAATTATTGGCGGCGTTCTCACAGGCTTCCATGATTCATATTTTGGAAGGGCGTAATCCGATAAGTCACCAAAGGTTTAACGAGTCGTTGATGATGCATTCTTCTACTTCGCCGTTTTATCCGATTATTGCCTCCAACGATATCAGCGCCGCGATGATGGATAACGGCGGCGGTAAAACTTTAACCGATATTGCTATCCGCGAGGCAATAACTTTCCGCAAAACGATTGCGCGTATTCATGCCGAAAAAAGCAAAGAGAATGATTGGTTCTTTGATGTTTGGCAACCGGATACGGTTAAAAATCAAAACGGCGAGAGTATTTCATTCTATAAAGCCGATGACGAGTTTTTGGCAACCACGCCTGATTGTTGGGTTTTGCACCCCAATGAGGAATGGCACGGCTTCGGCAATATAGAAGATGGTTATTGCATGCTTGATCCGATTAAAGTTTCGGTTATTACTCCGGGAGTTTCGCCGGATGGCGGGTTGGCTGAAAACGGCATTCCGGCGGCAATTCTTACCGCTTATCTTGATACCAAAGGCATTGTAGTTGAAAAGACCGCCGATTTTACCATATTGTTCTTATTTTCAATGGGAGTTACAAAGGGCAAATGGGGCACGCTGCTCAATGCGATGTTTGAGTTTAAATCCGATTATGAAAACAATACGCCGCTTGAGCGTATTTTGCCTAAAATTTATAATGCCGATACTGAGCGATACAAAGATATGGGCTTAAAAGATTTAGCCGATAAAATGTTTGAGACTATGAAGCGCCTGAAAACCACCCAAAAATTATCCGCCGGATTTTCGGTGTTGCCGCATCCTGATATGACGCCGATAGACGCTTATGAAAAACTGGTTAAAAATGAGGTTGAATCCTTAACCTTAAAACAAATGGCGGGCAGAACGGTTGCCACCGGCGTGGTTCCGTATCCTCCAGGGATTCCGCTTTTAATGCCGGGTGAAAATTTCGGTGAGGCGGATGGGCCGTTGCTTGCATACTTGCAGTCGCTTGAAGATTTTGACCGCGAATTTGCAGGCTTTGAGCATGATACGCACGGCGTCAGCGTTCAAAACGGCGAATATCATATTCTGTGTATTAAACAATAATATTAAAACCCCCGTTATTTTAACAATAACGGGGGCTTGAAAAACGATTATTTACGTCTTAAAAATGCCGGAATATCCAAATTTTCGGGTTCATCTGAATTTGCAGCTTCCATATCGTCTTGCTCATTGCCAAAACGCGGAGAAGACGGCTCATTGTATGAGTATTGGTCTCTGCGGTTTTTGCGCGCGCGGGAAATGCCTAAAATTTTATCAATAAAATTCGGCTTGTCGTTTATCGGCAGAGGAGCTTCTTCTTTTTTTTCTGTCTTAGGCGCAAATGAAGGTTCTTCAGGTTCTGAGAACAATTCCGGTATATCGTCTACGGTGTTGATATTTGTTTTTGCAACAAAAATATCGTCATCGCTCGGCATATAATCTTCCAGGCTTTTTTCGCTTTTTTCTTCTTTTTCCGAATGTGGCGCGGCTGATTTATTCATAATAGCGTTAAACAAGTCAGAGGCTTTCGGCGCATCCGAAATTTCAGCTGATTTTTCCAACATGTCAAAATCTTCAAACTTGGTAAAATCAGAAGCAGGCGCAGCTTCTTCTTGTGATAAATCAATATCGTCTTCAACCGGAGTTTCTTCTTCACTGACAACAGTTTCTACGCTTTCCGCAACAACTTCTTCGTTTGTTTCCGGAGCAGATTCTTCAAGTTCTGCAACTTCGTCAATTATATTCACCGGTTGTGAGTTGGCGGCAAAGCGCTCCAAATTGGCAGCCAAATTCTGGCTTTCGGTTTCAGCTTTCTTATCGGTTGCCGGAACATAGCTGTCATTTATGTATGAAGTCGGTTCAATAACTTTATCTTTTGTCTTAACGCCTTTTTGGTCATTAATACCGGTAACCACAATTGAAACTCTGATTTTTCCGGCTAAAGCGTCATCATAACTGGAGCCGAAAATAATCTCTGTATCATCATCAACTTCTTTTTTGATAATGTCAGCGGCACTCTGAACTTCCATCAAGGTTAAATCTTTGCCGCCGGTAATATTAATCAACACGCTTTTAGCACCATTTATAGTGCAATCGTCTAACAACGGGTTAGATAAAGCCTGTTTGGCGGCAATGGTGGCGCGGTCTTCGCCTTCCGCTTCGCCGGTACCCATAATAGCTTTGCCCTTGCCTTCCATAGTGGTTCTGATGTCGGCAAAATCCAAGTTCATTAAGCCCGGCATTAACATCAGGTCGGTAATGGAGCGAACGCCGGAATATAATACGTTATCCGCTAATATAAATGCTTCTTCCAAGGTGGTGTTGGGGTTGGCAATACGGAACAAGTTTTGGTTAGGAATAATGATAATACTGTCAACTTGCTCAGTAAACTCAGCAATGGCGGTTTCAGCGGTTGACATGCGTTTTTTACCTTCAAAGTCAAACGGTTTGGTAACAACTCCGACCGTCAAAATGCCTTTTTCTTTGGCAATTTTTGCAACTAACGGAGCAGCGCCCGAGCCGGTTCCTCCGCCCATACCGGCGGTAATAAACACCATATTGGCGCCGTCAAGGGCTTCCGCAATTTCATCTTTAGCCTCTTCCGCTGCCATTCTGCCCACATCAGGACGAGCGCCTGCGCCTAAACCTTGCGTAATTTCAGCTCCTAACTGAATTTTGCGACCGGCTTCCGAGTGAGCCAAAGCCTGAGCATCGGTATTGGCAACAATAAAATCAACGCCTTCCAGGTTTTTATTAATCATATTATTGACGGCATTTCCGCCGCCGCCGCCGACGCCGATAACAATAATGCGCGGTTTTAAAAGACTGAGTTGTTTATCTGCTACGGATAAGTTAATAGGCATATTTTAACGCTCCCATATAAATTCTTTTTTATTATGCAACAGCATAAAGAAAATAAATTAAGTTTTGGTTACCAAAAAAAGTTTTTAACAATAAAATACAAGGTGTCGGAAAATTAAAAATTTTGTTTAATCCAACTGAAAATCTTACCGAAACTGCCAATATCGGCAGAGGTTTTTCCGATAGTTTTACTCGGCTTGCTTTCATTGTAGTTTATGGCAAACAAAAGCATGCCTAAAGCGGTTGAAAAAATCGGTGAATACATCTCGCGCGGAATGTTCGGAATATTATGCGGAACGCCGATTCGTATTTGTTTTTTTAAGATGGAACTTGCCATTTTACCGATTCCCGGTAAAAGACTGGTTCCGCCGGTTAAAACAATACGATGATTTTGTAAATCTTTCAGTCCTTGCTCATCAAGTTTTTGATTAATCATCTCAAACATTTCTTCAACGCGCGCGGCAATAACTTCGTTTAGTTCGGATTTTTTGATAGTTCGGATAGAGCTGTCATCTTCTTCGCCGACCGGATAAATTTTAATGCTTTTTGTTTCGTCTGTGCTAATCGGGAAGGCGCAACCCTCGCGAATTTTAAGCGCTTCGGCATGAGCGAACGAGGTCGTAAATACCCAGGCAATGTCTGTGGTAATGTTCATTCCTCCCAAAGGAATGGTGGCAAATTTAACCGGAAAGCCGTCTTTGAAAGTCACCATACTGATTAAGCCGCCGCCGATATCAATAACCGTGGCGCCGAGTTTTTTCTCGTCATCTACCAGGCAGGCTAAAGCAGAGGCATAAGCTGAAAAAGTTTTTTCGGCAATTTCCAAATGCGCATTTTCAATCACGCCGTAAAGGTTTTTGCACAAAATGGTGGGGTAAATTCCGTACATCATATCTAAACTTAAATTTTCGCCGTAAATGTTGCGCGGGTCTGTGGTCTGTTCGCCTTTATCAACCCTGAAATGGGTTGGCAGACAATGGATTAATTCATAATCCGCAACATTTGCTTTTAAGTTTATTTTAGCTATCAGTTTTTCAATATCCGATTCGTTAATCGGACGGTTTTTACGCAAGGCAAGCGAGCTATTGTTGATAAAAGCCGCGGTCTTCTCGCCTGAAACGTTAACAATAACGCGACTAATACGCTCATTAGCTGATTGTTCTGCCGTTTCAACCGCATTGCAAACCGATAGCGTAGCTTCGTTAATATCAGTGATAATGCCGTTTTTAATACCTTTGGAAGCATAATATCCGTTGCCGACAATTTCAATTTTGTTACCGCGTCCGATATGCGCTATCAAACAACATACTTTAGACGAGCCTATGTCTAAAGTTGCCAATGTCTGAGTTGACGTTCGGGTAAAAGAATTCACGGTACTGTCCTTACAAAACTATACCCTGCTACAGAGCAGGAGAATCGTTAACGCTCACAATTACTTTATTATCGTATCTTAAGTCTATGAAGGTTAATTTACGTTTAAGAATGCCATGCCGATTTTCAATTTTTACAAATTTTTTCCAAGCTTCTTCCGTTTGCTTTTCAGGAAGTTTTAAAATCGTGCCGTTTTCAATGTTATCAAACACAATGTCCCAACGGCGTCCGGAATGTAATATGGCTGCTTTAATGCGTTTGCTGATTTCCGGGTTTTCGGAAGTTATTTTTAACAGTTCGCCGATTTTTTCCGGCGCATTGCGCCCAACAATAACCAAAATCGGCTTATGAGGCGTAAATTCAGCCTCAATTAAATTGCCGTCGCTGTCTACCGGATAAAATTTATTACCATATTGCCATAGAGCTGACACTTCTTTCTCGGTTAATTTTATTTGTAAGATATTCGGGAAAAAACTGCGCTTGATTTCTGCTTTTTGCACCCAAGGCAGAGTTTGTATATTGT
>JAJWCP010000057.1 GCA_021617435.1 Pseudomonadota bacterium | reverse complement strand
AATCAGCCGATAACTTAGAAATTTGCAAAAACATTCTGATTGCCGCCAAAGAAAACAGCAGTAATATTTATTCAGTATATACCGTCAGTAATCACCACACTGATGATAAAGAGCAATCACTGTTAGTCGGTGATAGCCTTTGCACATTACGCCGAAAATGTTTAAAGAATTTAACTCTTAATGACATTTATGAAATTTGCACCAAACATTATGGCGTTAATTCCGTAACCGGCACAGAGTTTGCCATCACATGGAACCGATAATCCGTACAGACGAGCGCCGACGGGGTGGTTTTATACAACTTATACACAGCGCTGACTCGTAAATATTGCAAAAAAAAAACGCGAGCTAAAATCTTCTCAAAACTAACTTTTTGAGAGGATTTTAGCTCATGAATAATAAAATTAATCAAAGCTTGCGGATGGTGAGGCAGATACGCAGTAACTTTTTTTCGCGGTGTACAAATAGTTACATAAGAAAAAAAGTTACAAGTAGATGCCCGCTAGACGCGAGCTCCGGTCGGTCTATGGTGGAAATGCTCGGCGTTCTTGCCATTATCGGCGTCCTGTCGGTCGGCTCTATTGCAGGGTATGGAAAAGCGATGATGAAGTACAAACTAAATCAGCACGCCGCAGCGGTTAATATGCTGATTAACAACATACTTGCGATTAAAGATAAATTGCAACATAACGAAAGCGGCATAACTGATTACGCTACCTTGCTAAACAAACTAAATTTACTGCCCGACGGTATAATTCAAGTCAATGACCATTATCTACGAGACAAGTATTTTAATAACCCAATCAGAGTATTTTATACTACTGTTTACGAACTTAACAGCACTTATTTTCAAATAGGGAAATCGGAATCTGACCACACCCTTGAAATTTGTTATAATATTCTCAAAGTAGTCAAAGAAAATGCCGCTAATCTTTATTTCGTGCGTACCTATAAAGTTTACACCGACGATAGCGGACACCCCTCAGATAATTTGTATACTTTTTATGGTGACGGCTATTGCACCGGTAACCGCGACTGTTTACGAAACTTAAACATTAACAAGCTTGAACAAGCCTGCCAAACTTGTAAAGAAGGTATTTGCGCTATACGCATATTCTATAAATAAACGTGCAACACAAAAAGCGCCGCAAACAGCGGCGCTTTTGTGCATAACTTTTGCAAGCTGATTATTCTGCTTTGTCAGATGCAACTTTTGAAGCAGCAGACAAATCATCGGCAATACGAGCTGAACGACCGCGCAATGCACGCAAGAAGTACAATTTAGCGCGACGGATTTTACCGATACGAGCAACTTCAATTTTAGCAACATTCGGAGAATAAAGCGGAAATACACGCTCAACACCTTCACCGAAAGAAATTTTGCGAACGGTGAAAGATGAGTTCAAACCATCGTTTTTACGAGCAATGCAAACGCCTTCATAAATTTGAATACGTTCACGATCGCCTTCTTTTACCTTGGTATGAACTTTTAAGGTATCGCCGGCTTTAAATTCAGGAAGGTTTTTACCTTCGGTGAGCTTATCCATCTGCTCTTTTTCAATATTTTCAATAATGTTCATCAGTTTTACCCTTATTTTATACAAAATTTGTTACCTTATATACCTAAACCTTTTTAGAATCAAGATATTTTTTAAAAAGGTCAGGCCGCTTACTTTCGGTTATTTTTAAAGACTTTTCTTTGCGCCAATTTTCAATGTTTTTATGATGACCGCTCAGTAAAACTTCCGGAACATCGCGCCCTTGCCAGCTTACAGGCCTTGTATATTGCGGATATTCCAACAATTGGTTTTCAAAGCTTTCATCTTCGGTTGACTGCTCATTGCCAAGCACATTCGGCAACAAACGCACAACGCCGTCAAGCATAATCATTGCTGCTTGGTCGCCGCCGGTCAAAATATAGTCGCCGATGCTGATTTCTTCAACATTATACGCTTCCAAAACCCGCTCGTCAACACCTTCAAACCTGCCGCAAATTATGGTAAGTTCCGGCTCTGCCGCCAACTCATGCAACATTGCCTGAGTTAAAGGCTTACCGCGCGGGCTCATATAAATCAGCCGTCCGCCGTGATACTCATGGGCAAGAGCCTCACCCAACACGTCAGGACGCATAATCATACCCGCACCGCCACCGCAGGGCGTGTCATCTACCGAGCCGTGTTTATCAAACGCGTAATCGCGAATATTAACCGCGGTCAATGACCATTTGCCGTCATCTAATGCTTTTCCGGTTAACGAATAACCCAAAAAGCCGGGGAAAATTTCAGGAAATATGGTTAAAACTTTAACCTTCATTACCGCTTTCCTCATCATCACCCGTAAAATTAATTAAAGCGCTTGAAACCACCACGCAGCCATCTGCAATTTTAACTTCCGGAACATATTGTTTGGTAAACGGAATCATCTCGGTTTTAGCGGTGCTTTTCAGTTTAATTTCCAAAATATCACCGGCGCCGAAATTATATATTCCCGCCACTTTGCCGATGTTTTGCCCTGAAGATTGCTCAATTACATCAAGCCCGATTAAATCAGTTTGGTAATATTCTTCCTCTTCAAGCTGCGGTAAAACATCGCGATTAACATAAAGTTCCGTTCCGATTAAAGCCTCAGCGGCATTACGGTCGTCAACCCCTTTAATTTTGCAGCGCAACAATTCTTTACTATGACCGGTAACTTTGAGTACAAATGATTTTGTGCCGTCTTTGTTTTGCAAAGCGCCATACGCACCGATGTCACGGTCGGTTTCGGTCCAGCTTTTAACTTTAACCTCACCCCTGATGCCGTGAGCTCCGACAATAGCACCCAAACAAACTCGTTTTTCATTCATTGTAGTCATTACCGGCTGCCTTTAAAATAACCTTAAATAATTATTCAGCAGAAGATTCGGCTGCGGCTGCTTCAGCAGCTGCTTTAGCTTTAGCTTCTTTTTCTTTCATTCTTTCAACCGTTTTAGCGCGCGGAGCTGACTTTTTCGGCTGATCATGAATAACCGGAGCAGAGCACAAACCCAAACCGGCAAACAACTTCTGAAGTCTTTCAGTCGGCTGAGCGCCTTTTTTGAGCCATTCTGCAACTTTTTCCTGATCAACAACCATGCGTTCGGCATGATCTTTGGGCAACAACGGATTGTAGGTGCCTAATTTTTCAATAAATCTGCCATCACGCGGTGCACGTTGATCGGCAACAACGATACGATAAAACGGGCGTTTTTTGGAACCGCCTCTTGAAAGTCTGATACGAACTGCCATTTTATTTTGTCCTTTCTAAAATTAATTAATTTAATAGTTTCAAGCCTTATGGCTAAAGCCTAAAACCGTTTTCCGAACCCGCCGAACATACCGCCCGCCGAGTTTCTTTTTATCATTTGAGAAAACCCTGCCATTCCGCCGAATTTTCCCATTTTCTTCATCATGGTTGACATCTGCTCGTATGATTTAAGCAGTTTGTTCACCTCATGAACTTCCACACCTGAACCTTCCGCAATTCTTTTTTTGCGGGAAGCCTTGATGATATCGGGATTTTTTCTTTCCTGTTTAGTCATGGAAAGAATAATCGCCTCTTGCTTTTTAATCAGATTATCCCCGATACCGGCTTGTTCAATCTGATTCTTAAATTTGGAAAGCCCCGGAATCATTGCCATAATGCTCCCCATGCTCCCCAATTTTTTTATCTGCCGCAACTGATTAAGCATATCGTTTAAGTCAAAATGACCCTGCATCATTTTTGCCGTCATTTTTTCCGTTTCTGCTTTATCAAATTTTTCCATGGCCTTTTCAACCAATGAAACCACATCGCCCTGCCCTAAAATACGGCCGGCGATTCGGTCGGCATGAAATTCTTCAATCTCGTCAAGTTTTTCGCCCACGCCCAAAAACTTAATCGGCACGCCGGCAACCATTTTCATGGACAACGCCGCGCCGGCGCGGGACGAGCCGTCAATACGGGTTAATACAATACCGGTTATGCCGACTTTTTCATTAAATTCTTTGGCAACATTACAAGCATCCTGCCCGATTAAGGCGTCAGCCACCAACAATGTTTCAGTCGGTTCCGAAAGCTTTTTAACCGCCGCGACCTCGTCCATTAACACATTATCTATGTGCAAACGACCCGCGGTATCCAAAATCAACACATCATAAACCCCGTTGCGAGCATCTTTTAACGCGCGTTTGGTAATTTCAAGCGGTTTTTCACCTTTAACTATCGGTAAAACATCAACATTAATTTGTTTACCGAGTTGCGCCAATTGTTCTTGCGCCGCCGGACGATATACGTCAAGCGAGGCGAGCAAAACTTTTTTATTTTTCTTTAGGCGGGCGGCAATTTTAGCAGACGTTGTGGTTTTACCTGAGCCTTGCAGACCAACCATTAAAAACACCACTGGAGCCGGCGCGTTAAAGTTAAGCTCTGATGATTCATCACCAAGCAACTTAACCAGCTCGTCATGCACAATTTTAACCACCATCTGCCCCGGCTGAACCGATTTGATAACCTTTTCGCCCAAAGCCTGTTCTTTAACTTGCGCAATAAATTGTTTGACCACCGGCAACGAAACATCGGCTTCCAAAAGGGCGATTCTGATTTCGCGCATAGCGCTATCAACGTCTTTTTCGCTCAAAACACCCCGCGAGGTAATTTTGGCAAAAGCTGAAGTTAATTTATCGGTCAAAGCCTCAAACATTAAATATCTTTCCTTATCGGTCGCAACCGGATTAATTTTATCATCATTAAAACCTTGTATACCGCCGCCTCAAACAAGTATACTTATATAAAATATTGCACACCAGTGTGCGAACCCTCGCTGACTGGCGGCACTCCTTGGAGTGGATATGTATACAAAATTTTACAAATTTGTTTCGCTTATACAAGCTTTTCCCCTACAAGTCAAGACTTTTTTAGCATATTCAAATTTGACAAAATTATATTTTTATTGCTTTTTTAGCCAGTTGCGTATATACTGCAATTAATATGAGTTTTTTTGAGGAGATATATTATGGCTGATTACAAAAATTTGACTGCCGAAGAAGTGCGTACTGCTCTTGAAACAGTTGATTATGACACTTTAACCATTGAAAATATCTGGGACATGCACCAAGCTTTCGGAACTGAAAATAACAACTTTGCCGAAAATGAAAAGAACCAACCCGCATATAACATTTTGGCAACTCTGGCTAAAGAAAGACTTGAGGCTTTATCTCCTGAAGATTTGGAAAAAATGTCTCCTTATGAGCTTGACAGCATTAAAGGCTTGATTGCGGCTTATGCAAACAGCGATATGGGCAAATTTGACGGCAAAAACGGCGAATTGATGGATAAAATCAGCAAACTGCAGTCCGCCGCCAACACCGCCGCTTCCGCTGAACCGGCGCCAACTCCGGCACCGACTGCTGAAAACGTATCAGTTTCTCAACCTGTTAACACTGCCGAATCCAAGCCCATAGCAAACAACCCTGCTCCTCAAAAACCGACTGCCGAGCTTGATGACATCAACAATAATAAGGCTCCGATTAATAAATATAACGCACTTGAAGTCATGAAAAAACTAAATGACCTTCAGCCGTCTGAATTGGCAACTCTGCGCCGCGCGCTTAACGCCGTTCCCAACGAGCAAACCAACGCCGCCGGGGCCAAACTTGACGAGCATATCCTGGCTCAGGCTGAAAAATACGCCACCGGCAAAGAAACCCTCGCCGGCATTGAAGAAACTTACGCCTTCAGCGAATTGCTTGATTTAGTAAAACAATATCCTAACAGCGATAAGGTTAAACAAGATGACAAAATCCTGAACACCGCCATCTCTCAGGTTAAGCAGGAACTCGCCCTTTTTGAAGAATCTTTCGGTTTAGACCAAGAGCACCTGCAATCACCTGAAACTGTTGAAAAGAATCTTGCCTCGCTTGACGGTATGCCTTCTGACGGACAAATTTTTACCCTTGAATTGCGGGAAGAAAAATTACAAGCTCCGACTGATTTGCAAGATGTGGTCGGCATTATTCAAAGCGCGGAAGCTTCCAAAAACGTACCGGAACTTTCAGTTTTGGCCGGCGCCTTGCAGTGCAAAGAATTAGATGAAGATCGCCGCAAAAAACTTTTAGAAATGGCCGCTTCACGCGTCAAAAGTACCACATCGCTTGAACACAAAGATTTCAAAAACTTTGAATATGTGTTAAACGCCGTTAAAGATTCGCCGCAAAAACCCAAAGACTCAGTCATTGAGGGCAAAACCGCGCTGCTTGCCGACGCCCGCAACGCATACAAACTGCAAGCTCCGCTTAAAGACAAAGAATTTCAAGACATTTACAACGTTTTAAACAGCCTGCAAATTGAAGGCAAATTGTCGGCATTCGGTCGTAAAAAAGTTGACCAAAACACCAAAGACAGTGATATTGAACTGTTCCGCGAACAAGTCAGACGCGAAACGGAAATGTATTTGGCCAACACTTCGCGCAACGGCATCAGCCCCGAAGATTTCAAAAAAGAATACGCCGACCGTTTACGCAACAATTTGGTACAAATAGTTTATGCCGATAAAGTTTCCAAAGGACAAATTTCTGAAAAAGACTTTGGCAAAATGTTTGATGAAATGACCGCTGCCGCCAAAGACAAAAAGCCGATAAAAGTTAATCAGGAAAGTATTGTCGGTTGGCAGGCTGCTAAAACCAACCGCCTTGAAAACGCCGTTAAAGTTGAAGGTAAAAAACCCGGATATGAAGCTCCGGCTAAAGCCTTCAGTTCCCGAGTAAAAAATTTAGACGATAAATTAAGCAAAAAATACGGCGCCATATATTCCGTTTTGAAAACAGCGGCCAAATCAGCCGGATGGAGTACCATATACTCAGTGGCAGGCGCCACTATGGGACCTGCCGGTGTGGCTTTGGTGGCAACCGCATCTTTTGCCAACACCTCTTATAAATACTTTAAAGATTACAAAAAAGCTCGTAATGACGCCCTGATTAAAGGTGAAAAGCCCGATAATCTGTGGAATTACGTGAAAAAGAACAAACTTAAAACCGCAGGAGCGCTTATGGGAGCCGCCACTGTTGCCATCGGTATCGGCGGATTAGGCGCTAACGCCGCCGTTCATGCCGCCCGCGCCAGCAGCGGTATGGCTCTAGCCGCAGCCGGAGCCATTAACCAAGGCGCAAATGCTTACAAAAACACCAAAGGCTCTAAAGGCAAAAAAGTTTGGGCAGCCGCCAAAACCATTGCTATTTCCGGCGCCGCCTTTGCCGCAGCCGTTTGGGCAGGTAAAGAGCTTAACGGTATAGCCACTGAGGCTTTTGCCGAAACTCCGAACCCCACGCCTCCAACCCCGGTTGCCGATTCGCTCAATACCGAGGCAGTTGCTCAACCGCAAATCACTGAGCCAACAACAGCAGAGTTTGTTCCTGAACATGTTTTAGCGCCTGAAGCCGAACAAGCTCAGCCGCAAGTAACCGATTGGGGCAAAACCATATCAGAGGGGCTATCCGGCGGCATTGAACAACCTCAAGCCCCGAACGGACCGGAAATTCCGTTGCGTAATGAAGGCAACAGTGAAACCGTAGCGCCTGCTCAGTCTGAAAACACCAGTACAGATAATACCGCTCCAACGCCTGCGGAAGCCATTGATGTTAACAACTTAACCAACGAACAAGCGCATGACATCAAGATGCTGTTCCTGCGCGACCCGCGTGAAGCCAACGCCATTTTGGATCAAAAAGGCAATGATTGGATGAACTCGCGCCAGTTGCAAGAGGCTTGGGATAAAGGCGACATTACCCCTGAGCAAAAAGCCGAATTGGTAAAATTTGCCGGCGAACGTTTTGACGAGCGCGGCAACTTTGTCGGACAAGACGCTGAAAAAATGGAAGCCGCCGCCAAAGCATACAGTGCCGCCCGCTCTGCTCAGAACGATTCAGTTGCTGACACTCCGGCGCCTGTTGCTGACACTCCGGCGCCTGTTGCTGAAAATGCAGCCTCCGGCGCTGAAAATGCCGCCGAAAATATTCAGCCTACCAAAGAACAAACCGCTGAGCAAGGCAGCATGGCAAGCGCTGAAGCCGCGGCTCAAAATGCTGCCGCAGAAAATGCCGAACCTACACAAAAGCCGGATTTTGAAATCAAAAAAATCAAAATCAACAGTGACGGCACCGCCAAAATTGTCGGCACCGAAAACGGCCAAAGAACGGTTGTTACCACAGACGCTTCTAACCTTGACGAATCATTACAAAGGTATGATAAAGTTAAATTCCATAAAAACGGCGATATTTCCATCAGCGAAACTCACGGCAATAACAAAGTTTCATACACTGTAACCGATGATAACAAAGTAATAAATGCCAGTGTTAACGGCAATCCGGTTGAAACCTCAGCACCGGAGGGACGTAACGAGCAGTTGGTCAGCGGCAAAGAAGCCACTGAAAGCACGGTTGACAAGCTCAAAAATTTAAGCGGACGCGGTACTGCGGCACAACAACATGCCCCTGCCGATAAACCAGCTCCGGTTAAAATAACAACTAACACCAACACTGCTATCAATGCCAACAACACCGGCCGCAGTTAATAGGTTCAAATCCTATAGTTCCAACCAAAAAAAGGAGGTATTATGCCTTTTTTTGGATATATGGGACTTATGATTTAAGCCTACGAACGAGTAAAATTTTCCTATTCTGCTTATCCGCAAAATATAATGTCATGTTATAAAAATTTGATATTCCAAAAAATTTTTTACTAAAGTAAAGTGTAAAATGTATAAACATACACAAAAAAATAGTTATTGTTACTGTTAGGAGGTAAAATGACAAAAGGAACTGTTAAGTGGTTTAACTGCCGCAAAGGATACGGATTTATCATGCCGGAAAATGGCGGCAAAGACGTATTTGTTCATATCACGAAGTTAGAAGAAATAGGATTAAAAAAGCTCTATGAAGGGCAGCAAGTCAGCTACGAGCTTTATGATGACCGCGGTCGCATTGCCGCCGGTAATATCAGAGTGGCATAAATAAACCGACTCATTATCACTCATGTTATATTGCGAAACCACCCAAAGAGGATACCAAATTTCTCTTTGGGTCTTATTATAAATGCTAAAAAATATCCCATATCAAATAACTTTTGAAATTTAACCTGAAAAACAACTAAAAATTATATATGATAAAGCAATAGAAAGGTTG
>JAJWCP010000056.1 GCA_021617435.1 Pseudomonadota bacterium | reverse complement strand
TAGCTCGCGTTTTTTTTTTGCAATATTTACGAGTCCGTGCTGTGCATAAGTTGTAATAACCACCACGCCTTCGGCATCTCTCCTCAGGATGGAAATTATTATGGGTGTATATAAGTTGTGGGTGAAAATATATAAATGTTGCAAAACTAATTACATTATTTATTATTTTGTTATATATAACAGATTGATTTTGCAAGACTTTGAAATGATTAATAAACGAATATTTTATTTATGGTGCGGTTCATCCAAACCGATTGACGTTGAAGCTTGTGTTTTAAGCTGGCGTCAAAATTTGCCCGATTATGAAATTGTTGAAATTAAAGAAGACGACACCGCTTGGTTTGATTTCAATAAAGCCTGTGCTGAAAATGAATTTTTTAACTTTGTATATAAAAACAAAATTTGGGCATATGTGGCTGATTATATCAGATTTTATGTGCTGGAAAGATTCGGCGGTATTTGGCTTGATACCGATGTGCAAGTGCTGAAAAGTTTTGATGATGTGTTAAACACCGGAATTTTGCTCGGACGTGAAAATAATAACCATATTGAAACGGCTTTAATTGGGGCGGAAGCTCATCACCCGTTGATTAAACAAGCTCTTGATTTTTACAATGAAGAAATTTGGCGCAGTCCGCTTTACACTTCTCCGCGTATTTTAACTCATTGCTTGGAAAAATTCGGGTTTGTTGCCGGACAAGAGGGGCTTATCAGCCTGAAAGATATTAAAATCTATCCGCCGGAATATTTTTATCCGTTCCCGTTGCACACGTTGTTTAATCCGGATATGTTGACTGCAAACAGTTATGCGCTCCATTGGTGGAAAAGTAGCTGGAGCAATCCGGCGGTGTTAAACTGGCTCAAAAATAAGCATCAAATCGGGAAAGAAAAGGCGCTGAAAGCCAAGTTGCAACCTTATTGGCGGCTTTATCTGTTCGGGTTTATACCGTTCGGCAAGTTTTTTACTGCTGTTAAGCAGATGAAAATATGCGGGGTGCCGATTGTTAAAATCAAGTTCAAAAACAATAAAGCCAAAGCGTTGCTGTTTGGAATTATTCCTATGCTTAAATGGAAATAAATATGGATATGGATTTAGTTTACTTGTGGTGCGATGATGCTGACACTGAATGGTCAGATATGCGCAAGAAATATTTACCGAAAGAAAAATTAGACAAGCAAGTGGTTTGCAAAGGCAGGCTTGTGCAAAATGATGAGCTGAAATATTCTTTGCGCTCGGTTGAAAAATATATGCCGTGGGTTAATAATATTTATATTGTTTCAACCTGTAAAATGCCGCAATGGCTTAATGTTAATCACCCTAAAATTAAAATAATCAGTGAAAAGTCTTTGTTGGGCAAATACAATCCGGTATTTAATTCTAACGCAATTGAAACTTTTTTGGCCGATATTGAAGGCTTGTCGGAAAATTTTATTTATATGAACGATGACAATTTGCTTGCCGCGCCGATAAAACCGCAAGATTTAATTGATGAAGACGGTAAAATTATTTGTCGTATGATTTATAGCAAAAATTCAGAAAGATTAACGCCTTATTGTCATACAATAATAAATATGCAAAAGATAAGCGCGGAAAAATTCGGTTATGAATGCTCTTATTATCCGCATCATAACTTAGATGTTTATAACAAAACGGCTTTTAAGCAGTGTAATAAAATGTGCGCTGAACTTGTTGAGCAAACTCGCAACAATCGTTTTCGCACCGCGCAAGATTGGCAAAGAGTTTTAATAAGCTATTATATGTTGGCAACCGGCAGCGGAAAGTTAAAAATAATCAATGCTTATAGAATGTCGTGGTTGCAGAGGCTTAAACATATTTTGCTTGATTTCGGCAAGAAAGATTCGTTAATGTTGCAGTTAAATTTTAAAACAAAAAAGTATTACAACCAACTTAATCGTTACAAACCTAAGTTTTTGTGCATGGAAGACAATGAATACAGCAATGATGATGACCGTGCGCGCGGCAAAGCCTTTTTGCAGTTATTGTTTCCGTATAAGTCTGAGTTTGAAAATTAAAACAAACCCCGCGAGTTTGATGAACCGGCGGGGTTTGTTTTTGCAGATTAACGACCTCTGTTGTTGCGGGCGCGAATAGCCGAAACTGAAGTTTCAGCTTCCATATCTTCTTTATATTTGCGGCTGACTTTTTGCTGAACCGTTTTTTGATAACGGACGGCAACCTCGTTTATGCCGTTAAAGCGTTCTTTTTCAGCCATGCTTATTTCAGTAAACATCTTGTTTACGGTATTAAACGCATCTGGAGTCGTTTCATCAAAACTGTGGTCAATTTTGCCGATTAGGCGCAAAAAGCACAGTTTGTTGACCTCATCTTGTTCCGAAAATGCTGTTTTGGCATCAAACTCGTTATACGATTCAACTAAATACTCGTCATTAATAAGATTAATGCACTGGTCATAAGTTCCGTCTTTATTATCAGGTTGAATACGCAACGGGCGATAGCCGTCATCTTCAATGCGGCGGGCTTTATCAAGTACGCGCATATCATAAAGATGAACGGCGTTTTCGTTAATCTGGCGCACGCGGTTTCCCAAAATTTTTATTTTGGCTTCACGTTGGCGAATTTCGGACGGTTCAAGTAAATCTTTACAAGTCGCAAGTTCAGCCTCAATAGTGCGAATATTTTCATACAATTTATGAGTGCGGATATCGGCATTATACAAATCTTGTACTTTGAGCTGAATTTCAACGTTTAAAGTTTTTCCGTCAGTGGTTTTTTGATGCATAAACATTTTAACATCGTAATAGCGCTTTTTATTTTTGCTTAAAGGCATTTTAAAGCGATTACGAATTTTTGACTTGTTAATATGCGCACGAGAGTTCTTGGCTGAACAAGTTTCATTTAAAACATCATTAATACGACTGATTCCGCTTAAATATTTACTGGTAATGGTTAAGCGCAGAATATCGTTAAGCTTGGTATTGCCTTTGGAAATACTGCATAATTTCTCGGCAAAAGCTTCGCGGTCTTCACCGATAAAAGCCAAATCGGCAGCTTTGATACATTCTTTGGCATAGTCTTTGTTATATTTGCTTTCAAGCTTTTCAATTGCGCGTTCGGCTTTTTTCATACGCGGAAAAATTACGTAAATCGGGTTGTTATACGCATCAACATATTCCAGGCGAGTGCAAGTGAACGGAGTTACCGCTTTTAAGCCGTAATTTATCGGTTTGCCATTGATGTCGGTTTCGGTTTTACCGGTTATGGGGTCAAAGGCACAGGTGCGGTCAGGGCGTTTGAAACACTCATAAACCGTGCGGTAAACTTCACGATAAACGTCCATGCCGTCAGTGTAAAAATCAAGCAAATAGTCGTAATCGGTGTCATTGATGCGATGATTATTGTGAGAGCGCTCAATTACTTCCAAGTTATGGGCGTTGATTTGGTTTTGAATGTTATCAATCTCATCATTAGGGAGGTTTACAATCTCTTTAACCGTGTATTCTTTTTCCATTGTTATATCCTTTTGTCTAATGTTGTAAATATGACACAAAACAAGTCGTTATACAAGTGTTTTTTGCCGTTTTATGATGATTTTGTCAAAAAAACTTGATTGACACGGTATATAAAAGTGGAGTATTGCATAAAAAGTTAAACAAAAGAGGTTAATATGGAAGTTAAAACCAACGCTTTGCGTATGCTTGATAAAATAAAAGCCGAATATAAATGCTATCATTACACACCTGATTCTGCCTTAACCGGAGCGCAGATTGCCGCTATTTTAGAACAGAATCCGAAACAGGTGTTTAAAACTTTGGTTACAATCGGCAAATCGCGCCGGTATTATGTGTTTATGTTGCCGGTGGAGCGTGAACTTGACTTAAAAAAAGCGGCCGCCGCTGCCGGTGAAAAAGCGCTTGAAATGGTTAAGCAAAAAGAACTTTTGCCCTTAACCGGATATGTGCACGGCGGTTGTTCGCCGATTGGTATGAAAAAAGTGTTTCCGCTTATTGTTCATAACAGCGCCGCAGAATTTGCCACTCTTATTTTCAGCGCCGGCAGGGTCGGTACTCAAGTTGAAACATCGCTTGATAATTTGCGGAAAATAGTGCCATACAAGTTGTTTGATATTTGTGTAAATTGACCTTTTTATCCACAGAATGTTAACTATTTTTTAAGACTGTGGAATTTTAGCAGAAATGTTGTAAAATCCCTGCATTAACCAACTGTTTGTGAGGAAAATATGTTCTTAAAAAATATATTAGTGCTTGCTCCTGTGGCGGTGTTAGCGCTGACCGGATGCGATGATAAAAATGTTTCGCAAAATCAAAAACCTTTAGATGTGGGCGTTGAAGTTATTGCGGCGCATGATGTTCCGCTTTCATTTGAATTTGCCGCCCGTACGCAAGGTTCAAAAGAAACGGAAGTGCGCGCGAGAGTAGGCGGTATATTGCTTAAACGCAACTATATTGAAGGGTCTGAAGTTGAAGAAGGTAGCGTTTTATTTGAAATTGACCCTGAGCCGTATCAGGTGGCGCTTAACCAAGCTCAGGCGAAACTTGAAAAAACAACGGCCGAACTTAAAAACGCCAAAATTCAGTTAGACCGCACCGAAAAGCTGTTTAAGCAAAAATACGCCAGTGAAAAGGCTTATGACGATGCGGTTGCCAATTACGATTCGTTGCATGCGGCATTATCTTCGGCGCAGGCCGATGTTGACGCGGCGCAACTTAATTTGGATTATACCAAAGTTAAAGCCCCGATTAGCGGCTTAACCAGTATGGAAGCGCAATCGGAAGGCAGTTTAATTTCAACCTCCGGCAATACCGGACTACTTACTCATATTACGCAGCTTGATCCGATTTATGTTATGTTCTCACTCTCTGAAAACCAGATGGTTACAATGGGGCGTATGGTTGAAAGCGGCCAAATTAAAAATCAGCCCAATACCGGTGACGCGGTTAAAGCGGTGAGGGCGGTTTTACAGTTTGGCGATGGTACTGTTTATAATCATACCGGCGAAATTAACTTTGTTAATCCGAGCATTGATTCTTCAACCGGAACTATTAAGTTACGTGCCGTATTTCCTAATCCCGATAAGCGTTTGCGCCCCGGTCAGTTTATGCGCCTGACCGTTGAGGGCTTGGAGCGCGCCAATGCCATGACTGTTCCGCAAGATGCAATTATGCAAGGCTCAAAAGGCTCGTATGTATACAAACTTAATGATAAAAATCAGGTTGAAATGGTAAACGTTACAACCGGTATCTCAACATCTGACGGCAGCTGGATTATTGACAGCGGCTTAAATGAAGGCGATAAAGTGGTGGTTGATAATTTGATGAAAATCAGACCGGGAATGACGGTTAATCCGGTTAATGTCGCCGCACAAAATTCTAACCAAAAATAACAAGGGCTTAAATTATGTTTTCAAAGTTTTTTATTGACAGACCGATTTTTGCCACGGTTATTTCATTGATTGTGGTATTGGCCGGTTTGGTATCAATGAAGGTGTTGCCGGTTGAGCAATATCCTAACATTGTGCCGACCGAAATTCAGGTTACGGCGGTTTACCCCGGAGCAACGGCAGAAGTTTTGGCCGATACGGTTGCCGCGCCGCTTGAACAGGAAATTAACGGCGTTAAAAATATGATTTATATGTATTCAAACGCCACTTCTTCAGGCTATTTGACCATCGGCGTGGTTTTTGACATCGGAACCGATCCGGATCAGGCCACCATTGACGTAAACAATAAAGTGCAAATGGCAACCGCCAAACTTCCGGCGGAAGTTACCAAACAGGGCGTTACCGTGCAACAAAAATCAAACTCCATTTTGCAGGTTGTGGCCATGCGTTCAACATCGGAGCGTTATGACACGGTTTATGTTTCAAACTATGCGTTGCTTAATGTGTTAGATGAGCTTAAACGTTTGAAAGGGGTGGGTGACGCCTCGTTGTTTGCCTCGCAAGATTATTCCATGCGTATTTGGCTTTCGCCGGATAAGTTGGCGGAATATAATTTAACTCCGCAAGATGTTATCAGCGCTATTCAAGAGCAAAACTCTCAATTTGCCGCCGGTCAGTTCGGGCAAGAACCGATGGACAGCTCGGTTGCTTACACTTATTCGGTTAATACCAAAGGGCGTTTGGTTAATAAAGAAGAGTTCGGCAACATTATTTTACGCAGTAATGACATCGGCGGAGCCTTGCGACTTAAAGACGTTGCCCGCATTGAGCTCGGCGCGCAGGATTACAGCGTCAGCTCGCGCTTTAACGGTGAAGAGGCGGTCGCCTTTGCGGTTTATCTGCAACCGGGGGCTAATGCGCTTGAAACGGCGGAATTGGTAAAATTAACCATGGAAAGACTTTCCAAAAACTTTCCGCAAGGTATAACTTATGAAATTCCGTATGATACAACTTTATTCGTTGAAGTTTCCATTGAAGAAGTTATTCATACTTTTTTTGAAGCGGTGCTTTTGGTTATTGTGGTGGTTTATCTGTTTTTGCAAAACTTCAGAGCCACTCTCATCCCGATTTTGGCGGTGCCGGTTTCAATTGTCGGCGCATTTGCCGGTATGTATTTAATGGGCTTTTCAATCAATCTTTTAACGTTGTTCGGCTTGATTTTAGCCATCGGTATTGTTGTTGATGACGCAATTATCGTGCTTGAAAACGTGGAGCGCTTGATGGAAGTTGAAAAACTTTCGCCGAAAGAAGCGGCAATTAAGGCGATGAAAGAAGTATCAGGACCGGTAGTCGCGGTTGCGTTGGTACTTTCATCGGTATTTTTGCCGATTGCATTTTTGGGCGGCATGACCGGCGTTATGTACAAACAATTTTCGGTTACCATTGCGGTTTCGGTTTTAATTTCGGCCATGGTGGCGTTGACTTTAACACCATCATTGTGCGCGCTGATTATTAAAAACAACCGCAACAAGAAAGAACCGATGGCGTTTTTTAAGTGGTTTAATACCTTTTTTGAAAAAGTTACAAGCGCATACATTGCCGGCGTTGAATACTTTTTAACGCATCGCAAAACCGCGGTTTCGGCTTTTATCGGCGTTTTGCTGTTGATTATCGGATTGTTTAAAATTATTCCGTCCGGTTTGGTGCCGACTGAAGATTTGGGCAACCTGTTAATGGCATACAGCATGCCGGAAGCTTCATCGCTGCCGCGTACCGAAAAATTTACCGGCGCGGTTTCGGATATGGTGCGCAAACACCCCGATATGCAAGATGTTTTGACGATTAACGGCTTTAATATGTTGTCTTCAAGTCAAAACACTTATTCAGGCATCAGCTTTATTACGCTTAAAGACTGGAATTTACGTAAAAAACCGGAACAATCGGCCGCAATGCTTGCTCAAACCTACACCATGTACGGATTAAGCCGTAATGACGGTATCGGATATGCGTTCAGTATGCCTCCGATTATGGGCATGAGTACAACCGGCGGTTTTGAAGCCTATATCCAAAACAAGGCCGGTAAAACCTCGCAGGAATTGATGGCAAAAACGCAAGAATTTGTTGACGCCGCCAATAAGCGTCCGGAACTTGCCAACGTTAAAACTACGTTTTCGGTCAGCACACCCCAATATCGGATAGACTTAGACCGTGAAAAAGCCAAAGCGCTTAATGTGCCGATTAACAGCGTTTACTCGGTAATGCAGTCTACCTTCGGAAGCCTGTATGTTAATGACTTTACCTATATGGGGCGTAATTTCCGCGTAACATTGCAATCAGAGTCGCGCTTCAGAAGCTCGCCCGATGATTTGCGCTATGTATATGTAAAATCAACTTCCGGCGAGCTGGTGCCTTTATCAACCTTAATTACGGTTGAACGTGTTACCGGTCCGGAATTGGTAAACCGCTTTAACATCTTTCCGGCTGCTAAAGTTTTGGGTGATCCGGCCTCCGGTTACTCTTCAGGTCAGGCAATTACGGCTATGGAAGAAGTTGCAGACGAGGTTTTGGGCGCTGATTACGCTTTATCATGGATTGGTTCGGCATATCAGGAAAAACTTACCGGCGGAGCTTCAACACAAGCCTTTATATTCGGTTTGATTATGATATTCCTGATTCTTTCAGCGCAATATGAAAAATGGTCATTGCCGATTGTGGTTATTTTATCGGTGCCGTTTGCAGTGTTGGGCGCTTTGCTTGCAACATGGCTGCGCGGGATTGAAAACGACTTGTATTTTCAGGTCGGATTAGTAACCTTAATCGGGTTGGCGGCTAAAAACGCCATTTTGATTGTGGAATTTGCGGTTATGAAGGTTGAGGAAGGCTTAACTTATGCGCAAGCCGCAATTGAGGCTGCAAAACTCCGTTTCAGACCGATTGTGATGACCTCGCTGGCGTTTACGTTCGGCGTTTTGCCGTTGGCGCTTTCAACCGGAGCAGGGGCGGCGAGCCGTCACTCTATCGGTACCGGCATGGTCGGCGGTATGATACTTTCAACCTTTGTGGCAACCTTGTTTGTTCCGATGATGTTTGCGATTATCGGCGAAACGTTTGATGAAGGAAACGTTAAACTGCGCAAAATAAATAAACGCGCGGAAAAATTAGGGCGCCCGAAACTTAAACGCGCCATGCGTTAAATGTGGCTTTAAGTAAAACACACCCCGTCAGAGTTATTTTCCGGCGGGGTTTTGTTTTTTAATCAAAGTTGAAATTGGTGGAAACACGGCAGAATGGACCGCTTTTGCATAAAGCGCAGTAATCATAAATATCACTTTTGGTAATTTGGTTTATGGTGGTGTCAGTTAATACCGGTGAGGTAAATGATGCACTGTTAGTAGCCTTAACACCGGCAATCGCCCCGATGGATAATACGCCTATTATCGCCAGAACGCCGAGCATTTCCACCATACTGCGACCTGCACAAACACTGTCACACTCCGGCTTGACCGGAGTGTCCACCCCTATGTTGTCATTATCGGGCTTGACCCGATAATCCAGGTGGGACAAATTAGCTACTTGGTTTGACCTGGACTCTCCGATCAAGTCGGAGAGTGACAAGGAAGAGGTGAAAACCTCTCTTACATCGGAGTGTGACAGAGTGTAATGTAGAAAGCGGCTAAATTTTGATTTCATATTAAAAATCTCCTCAAAAGTTAGTTTTAAGAAGATTTTAGCTCGCGTTTTTTTTGCAATATTTACGAGTCCACGCTGTGCATAAGTTGTATTTAAACCACCCCGCCTTCGGCACCCCTCCGCAGAGGG
>JAJWCP010000055.1 GCA_021617435.1 Pseudomonadota bacterium | reverse complement strand
TAAAAATCCTCTCAAAAAGTTGGTTTTAAGAAGATTTTAGCTCGCGTTTTTTTTTGCAATATTTACGAGTCCGGGGTGTGTATAAGTTGTAATAAGCGAGTGTTTATTTTTTAGTTTTATTATATCCTTTTCATAAGGGGGGACTGATTATGAAATTATCCGCTAAAATTACATCATGGCAAAATGCCGGTATTATTACGCCTAAACAAGGCATGGATATTCTTGATTTTGAAAAAGCAATCGCAAAACCATACGCATTATACGGATTTTTGGCGTTGGCAATTTTTTGCATCGGGTTGGGCGTTATTTCCGTTATTGCCGCCAATTGGCAACATCTTACGGTTATGTTGAAGCTTGTTGCTGATTTTGCTCTACTCAGCGGTGTTGCTGGTTTGACGTATTATGCCGCTTACAAAAAATGGAACATTCGTTTTGAGGTGTTTTTATGCCTGTTTGTTATTTTGGTGTTGGCAACCATTGGCTTAATTGCGCAGGTTTATCAGCTGCAGCCGGACGGATTTGAGGCGTATTTGTTATGGTCGTTGCTGGTATTTCCGCTGCTTTTGGTTACAAAAAAGCCGTTGCTGCCGCTTGTGATGCTTCCGGTCTTTACATTTTCATTTTGGGACTTTATGGCATATAATAAAACCACTAAAGAAATAATGTGGCAGATGAGTAACAGTTGGGAATATTCTGTACCGGTGCTGTGGTTGTTTATATGGTTTATTTTATGGCAAATGCTTACAATTTTTGCTCAAAATAAAGCAGTGGCATTTAAAAAAGCGCTTAAATTTTGGATGATTATATTTACAGGTTTGTTGGTTATAAATATTGATTTTGGAAGCAGTGTATTTTCGGAAGTTGCACTTGATGAAAACGGGTCAGGGTCGCTAACAGGGGTTTTAGTTTCAGTGGCAATCGGATTAACTGCGATATCAGCTTATTTGGATTATATCAGCGGTAAAAAGTTTTTGATTCCTGCGCTGATGGCATTGACTGTTGTCGGCGGATTTATTAATTGCGGAGCAGTATTCAGTTTTGCCGTATTGTTTTTAATCGGAATTTACGCATGGCAAATTAACAGCGTTAAAATACTTAATACCGTTTTGGCATTGACGGCGGTGCGAATTTTTATTTTATACGCCGATATGTTCAAAAGTTTGCTTTTCAGCGGATTAGGTTTAATAGCTTCAGGCTTGTTGTTATTGGCGCTTATTTGGGGCTGGGTCAAGTTAAGCCGGCGCCTTAAAAGGAGAAAATAAAATGAAAAAATACGGATTGGCTTTTTTTCTGGTGTTGCCGATATTTTATTTACTTGCTACCACCGGCATAATTCATTATGAACTTTATTCCGAAAAGACGGTTACAATTGCAATGCAAGGGTTTGATCCTTTTGATTTGCTCTCCGGGCGTTATTTGTATCTCAGACCTGATTGGAATGCCACCGATTGCTCGCAATTTGCAGATAAGCGCTGTCCGACGGAACGCTTCAGTTTAAGCTATCGGTATTATATTCCGGAAGTTATCGCTTCAGATGCGGATAAGTATGTTAATTGCTCTGATACCAAAACGGCAATGGTGTTTGCGTGGCGCGGAAATGCCAAACCCTTGGTTAAAACCTTATTAATTAACGGAATGCCGTGGCAAGAATGGCAACATAGCGCAAATAAATGGCAAGGTTGCAATTAAGCAATTTGCAAAACGGCTTGTTTTTCGGTATAGCTGACGGTTATTTTTACCGGCGTATCATTAAGCAGGCGCATCATATAAATAAGAGGTGCCGATTGCGCCGGATTTTCCGCAGGCATTTCAGCATTTAATACTTCTTGCATAACCGCAAGTTTACCGCTGGAAAGCGTTGATTGTGAATCGGCGGTAAAAGTTAATCCGTTTGCGGTTTCAGCAATATTAAGTTCGCCGCCGCGAATAAACACATCAGCCATTATCATAATCCCGAGCATAACAATTTTATAAAGCGCCGGAGTGGAAAAATTAAAGTTTAACTTTATCGGCGATGTATGGCTTCCGATAGTGGCAATGTATTCTTCCGATTGTTTAATAATTTCGGCAGTGGTTTTAACACCGGTGTTATTTAAGCCGAACGCTAAGCGGAAAAACTTTAAGCGCGCGGTTAAAACTTTTGAGCTTATGCTTAAAATCGGTTTGGCATCATCAATAGCTTCAGGGTCTTCATCCATAAGTTCCACGGCATTGGCAACCGCGCCGATGTTGCCGATTAAGTCATGACTGATGCGAGTGCAGATAAGCTCGGAAAGTTCTGCAAAAAAATTTTGATTAAGCATATTTGTTCCTAAAAAGTGTAAACATCGGTATTTAAAAAGCGTTGGTCTTCACGCGACATGCGGGTGTAGTCAAGCTCGCGGAGCATATTGTCTTCAAGCACTAAAAATCCGGTTGCGGCGCGCATATACGGTTTGTTGCCGCCAAGGCCCCAAATTACATCGTCTTTATTATCGGGAACGCCGTATTTTTGGTTGATTTTTTTCCAAAAGTCATAAACCTTAATATTACGCAGATAAACCGATTTTTGGCTGTTGCCGGTTAAATTGGCGGCTTCGGAACGGTATGTGATACGGTAAATTTTGTTATTGGTAAAAGTGCTGGTCAGATAAATTTTTACCGTTTCTTTGGTGTCAAACTTATTGAATAATGCTTCGGATATAAATTGGTAATGTTCTTTTTGCGCCAAGCGGATTACGCAGTTTTCAATGCGCTCATAACCGATAACGCCCTGATTGCGGCATTTTTCTTCATTGCGCCAGCGGATAAAGTTGGGCACATCCATTTTTTGCATACTTTTTTTATAGCCGCGTTTAAGCAAAGCATCTTCCGCTTGTTTGTATGACATACGCAACATTACGCCGGAAATATCAAAAATAGCGGCGTTGGAGCGTTTAATTTGTCCTTGCGCTTGCTCCATGGCGGAGGCGAGCGGGTTGATGGCGGCGTTTTTGTTTTCAATGTTGTCTTTGGCGGAAGTTATCAGCTGATTTACCCAATTTTTGTTAACTTCGGGCATATTCATATCCTGAATGTTATCAGGGGCGTTTTCTTTGATATTATCCGTCAGTGATTGGCGGGTGTTTACTTTAATCGGATTGTCATCAGCCGCGTTATTGCTTAAATTAACGGCATCGCCAAAGGCGTCAACTTCAGGATTAAAGTTTAAATCAGCCGAATCCATAATCATGGGTTGATTGCCGCTTCCGGTTTGTGATTGTTGCTGTGCCATATTTATCGGCACGGTCTTTGGTTCTGCCATGGCCGCGGTTGCGTATAAAATTCCGGATATGAACAAAAGTGTTTTTTTCATGTTTAGCCTTTGTTAGTTTAATGGCTTATTTTAACATTCATAGACTTAAAAAAAGTTTAATAAAAAAGAGGAGTTTTTTGTTTACTTTTAAGCTCAAAAAAGCTACAAAGGTGCATATTTTTTAACATCAGAGGTAAAATATGAGCGATATTTGCGTTAAAGTTATCGGCGCCGGATTAGCCGGAAGCGAGGCGGCGTGGCAGCTTGCGTGCCGCGGGGTTAAAGTTGAACTGATTGATATGAAACCGCAAAAATTTTCGCCGGCGCATAAAAACAGCCATTTTTCAGAGTTGGTTTGCTCAAATTCGCTTCGCTCCGATGATTATGAGCATAATGCCGTGGGGCTTTTGCATCAGGAAATGAGGCTTGCCAGTTCATTAATTATGGAAGCGGCTGACGCAACCAAGGTTCCGGCCGGAGGAGCTTTGGCGGTTGACCGCGAAGGTTTTGCCGCGTTTATTACGCAAAAACTTAAAAATCACCCGAAGATTAGCATTGTTTCAGCTGAAATTGAAAATTTGCCGGTTGACGATAAGCAACCGGTAATTGTGGCAACCGGTCCGCTCACTTCCGATAAATTGGCGGCAAGCATTTTGCGGGCAATAGATAACCAAGCGCTTTCATTTTATGACGCTATCGCGCCGGTAGTTTATAAAGAAAGTATTGATTTTTCAAAGGCGTGGTATCAATCAAGATACGATAAAGGCGACGGGCGCGATTACATTAATTGTCCTCTGAGCAAAGAACAATACTACAATTTTGTGCATGAGCTTTTGGTTGCCGATAAAGCCGAATTTCATGATTTTGAAAAACCGCAATATTTTGACGGATGTTTGCCGATTGAAGTTATGGCGGAGCGCGGTGAAAACACGCTTTTGTTCGGACCGATGAAGCCGGTGGGACTTTCAAATCCGAATGCGGACGAAAAGCCTTATGCCGTGGTGCAGTTAAGGCAAGATAACAAAGAAGATACACTGCGCAATATCGTCGGGTTTCAGACTAAATTGAAATATGGCGAGCAAGAGCGGATTTTCAAGACTATCCCGGGGTTGGAACATGCTGAATTTGCTCGGCTCGGCGGAATTCATAAAAATACGTTTATTAAGAGTCCGATTTTGCTTGATGATTTTTTGCGCCTTAAAAAATATCCGCATATTATGTTTGCAGGGCAGATTACAGGTTGCGAAGGGTATGTTGAAAGCGCTTCGGTCGGCTTAATGGCGGGATATTTTGCAGCTATGTTATGCAGTGGACAAATTCCGGTTTTGCCGCCGAAAACAACGGCTTTAGGGTCGGTGCTCGCGCATTTGGCCGATGCTACGGACATTGAGCATTATCAGCCGATGAATGTTAACTTCGGCTTATTTCCCGAGCTGCCGCCGGAACTTACGGCAAAAGGTAAATATCATTACCTTAAAGGCGCGGAACGCAAGGAGGGATATTGCCGCCGCGCTCTTCAAGATATTCAGCCGTGGCTTGAAAAAATTAAGCTTTAGCTGTGGACGCAATGGCTAAGTAATTGACTAAGCAAAAGCTATGGTATAATCTGCAATAAAGTTTTGCTCGTAAAAAGTTAGGAATGTAAATGAGTTTGGTAGGAAAATTGGTCAGAAAATCGCAAGCGACGCTGTTTTGGTGCATGCGAGGATTGCCTAAAGCGCAACGCGAGGCGATTTATACTTTATACGCTTTTTGCCGCCATTTAGACGTTGTGGTTGACGGCAATATGCCGCAACAAGAAAAATCTGATTTGCTCACCGCATGGCAACGAGAACTTGAAAATATTTATGATAAAAAAGTTCCGGCAACTGATATCGGACGCAGAATTTATAAAAACTGCATGCGGTTTAAAATTAAAAAAAATGATTTTTCGGAAATTTTAAATTGCACGATGCTTGATTGCCCTAAACCTTTGCAAGCTCCTGATTTTAACACTTTTTATCATTATTGCTACGGCACGGCGGAAATGCCGACTTATATTATGCTTGCCATAATCGGCGAATTGTCAGAAACAGAAAAACGCGAACTGGCGCAAAGTTTTGGGCGGGCAATGATGATTACCAATATTTTGAAAGACATTAAAGAAGACGCTATTGCCGGGCATTTGTATATGCCTTCTGAACTTTTGCAGAAAGCCAGAATTAATATCAGCAATCCGATGGACGCCATTACCGATAAAAACTTAATTGCGGTGCGCGAGCAATTAGCCAGGTTGGCGGCGGAAAATTTTGATAAAGCCTTTGCGCTTTTGGCTAAAGGCGATAAAAAGAAAATGCTGCCGCTAAAGGTGTTTTTAAATATTTTTAGGCGCTATTTTGATATTATGCAAAACCGCGGGTGGAAGATTATGTCGCCAAAGCCGCATATCGGCAGGCTTGACAGACTTGCAATTGCTTATAAAACCATGTTCGGAAAATAAGCAAAAACCATCATTGTTGTAACTTGAAATTTAGAGAGAACTTATATGAACTTTTTAACTAAATCTGTGTTGTTGGCTATTCCTGTTTTGTGGGTGGTTGCGGCTCGCGCTGAGCCTTTGGGAGGAGCCGAAGATGCTAAGCTTGAGCAAACCTCATCACTTAAAGCAAATTTGAAGCGTTTGGCGTTAAAATATACGCAAAACAGCGTAACTAATCGTGATGAAGATGAAAATTATCCTGATTTCAGCTCTGATGAAGAGTCGGTAATTGCCGGTGTGTTTGACGGTAATTTAGAATATAATAACGCCAATTTGGTGTGGATAAACCGCTTGTTTATGGAATACGGCAAAACCAAAACCACAGAGGGTGATGTTACTACGAGCAGTGAAAAAGATGACCAGATTTTGTTTACTTCCGATTATATCCATAAAATGTGGAATTTGGAGCAAGGAGTGGTCGGTCCGTTTGCAAGTTTGGGTTATGAAACCGAGTTCACCACCTTTGAAGAAGACGGTAAAGATTATCGTACCAAAATTATACGCGCCAAAGCCGGTGTTAAACTCTTTAACGGCACTTATTTTAAAGATTTGTATATTGCTGCGGTTGAAGAAGCCGATTTTACCTATGATGACAGCAATATGAAAACTGCCGCCGAAACCGGTTATACATTTGAATATCCGGTGCGCGAGGGAGTAAACTTTGTTTCAGACGGATACTATCGTCAATATTTTGTGTATGATATGTATAAAGCGACCGATTATAAGTATGAACTTAAATTTAATAATCGTTTGAGCGTTGCTTTGGCAGGTGGTTTTGCGCTTGCTCCGTTTGCCGATTATCATTTGGCTAAAACCAGAGGCGCGCGTAAAAGCCGCTCGGATACCACGGTGGGGGTAGCACTTGAATATCAGGGCGATTATTTGTTCTGGTAAAGATATATAAACCGCGTATAAATAACTTGAGGAGGTTTTAATATGAAAACAAAATATCTTTCGGTTTTATTGGCATTGAGCACGGCTTTGCCGGTTCAGGTTTGGGCGCAGGAAGGCGTTCTGTTTCAGCAAGATAAAGAATCATGGCGGCGGCAGGAGGCTCCTAAAGATACCTTGACTGTTACTCCACGTATGAAAGGAACAATTTCAGCGCCGTCATTACTTAATATTACCGAGGCAGAGCAGGCGTTTTGTTATACGGTTGAAATGCCGCAAGATGGTTATACCGGTTACAGTATTGACAGCATGGCGATTACCGGCTTTTGCGGCATTTTAACCAAGCCGGAAATGGATTTATTTATCCGCGAATTTTTAACCAAAGACGAAAATGTTTCAAATGTGGTTGACCAGTGCGTTATTAAGCCGCGGGTATTGTTAAGGTTTATGCGCGGGGTTGATTACAGTGATGTGTTATTCTCAGTTCCGTGTTATTCATTTACGGTTTTTTATGCCGGTAATATTCGCTCATTTAACGCTTCTCCGGCGGCAAAAACTTTAACAGCTATTGTGGAAGCTTATGAAAAGAAAAAAATGCAATTTGTTTCGCCGGCGCTGTTAGGGCAGGTGTTGCCTATCGGCGTGCCGCAAAACGATGCGCACCGCGCTTTGATTAAATCTAAAATGCAACAGGGACCGGTGCGGAATTGGGCTAAAAACGAAACATCATCAACTGAAACAACCTCGCAAGCTCAGCCGGTAAAACCTGCTCTGGGGGCGCCGAGCAAAGAACTTAAAGGTTGGAACCGATTAAAAATTAATAACGGAAAATAAATTTAAGCCCTGCAAAATGTTATTGCAGGGCTTAATCTTTTAATTTAAACACACTGTTTAAGCTATTGATTTATTGAAAATTTTTGAATTAAATCATTTTCAACTTTATCGCCGACTTTGATATTGTTTTTATCAATATCGCCGCCGTTTAATTCAACCACAGCACTTAGCGGTTCAGAAACTTCAGGGCGGATAAGCTCGGTTGAGAGCGGTTCGGTATTTTTATAAACGGCAACAATGCGTTTGTTTTGACCGATAAAGAGCATATCAAGAGGAATGTAGGTGTCTTTCATCCACATGGCAATTTCAGTTTGACCTTGCAGTAAGAATAACATGCCGGAATCGCTTTTCAGCTCTTTGCGTTCCATTAAACCATGTTGCAACTGCTCTTTGGTAACAGCTTTTTCAAGGTAATAGGTTACCTGACCATCAGAGGTTTGAATAACCATTTTGGAAAGATTTGGATTTTCATTGCCGCAAGCAGATAACAGCAAAACAACGGCAAATAATTTAACAATTTTAGATATCATGGGGTTCTCCTTGTAAAAAAATCACCTGCTTTGCAGTTTATTATGTTTTTTGAGCTTTTGCAACCGAAAAAATATCAGTGTTATCAAGTTATGTCCAGCTAACCTTAAATTCGTTGTAATCTCTGCCGATGTATTTGGTGCAAAAATTGTAAATATTGTCAAGCGTAAGGCTTTTGAGGCAAGGCGAGTATCCTTTGGCACAGTTTTTATCGCCCCAGAATACAGTGCTGTTATAACCGGTGTTATCGTCATTGTGGGTTACGTTGGTAACCGATGAAATGCTATCGGCGTTTTCTTTGGCGGTTATCAGCATGTTGCGGCAAATCTCCAAACTTTCGGCAGATTTGGTTTTAAGCGATGAGTCGGCTATAACCGATAAATTGATAGATTTTTGGTTGTTGGTTGGATTTATATTGAGCGCGATGACGCACTTTTGATTAAAAATATCATAGACATGATTGTTTTTAATCATTTCGGTCGGAATTTCACCCATTTTAATAAAGTATGCGGTTATGTCTTGAGTGCCGGCGGTGTATAGGTTGTCAAAGCTATAGGCATTGCGCGCCACGGCGTTTATCAGAGTGTTATATTGCTCCGCATGTTTATTAAGTTTGTATTTAAACATTGCTTTAGAGTAGCCGCTGATAGCGCCAACCGACAGTACGCCTATGATTGCCAGTACTCCTAACATTTCTACCATTGAACGTCCAGTTTGTGTATACATGAGCTAAAATCTCCTCAAAAAGTTAGTTTTGAGAAGATTTTAGCTCGCGTTTTTTTTTTTGCAATATTTACGAGTCCGGGGTGTGTATAAGTTGTATTTTGCACACTATCACAGAAGTAAAATTAATATAGGCTAATCAGTTAAGGCAGCTTTCCAACTTGCGAGTTTGTTTTGATAATTTACTGACACGTTTGCGGGACTGGTTGAAAGCAATATCGCATAATTGTATTTTTTTAACAAATCGCCATGATATTTTTTGAAAAAAGCAAATGATTTTTGCCCGTTAAACAAAAGTTTTTGAATTTGAGGGTTATTTTGCAATAAAAAAGCAAATATTTTATTTCAATGAGCAACAAGATAAAAAAATACTTGCAATAAATAATAAACTGTGTATGTTGAGGGAAAGTGAAGCGGAGTTGGCGAGTTTTTATAAAACGAGCTCTACGAAGCAAGACAAGAAGCCGGAGGCTGCTT
>JAJWCP010000054.1 GCA_021617435.1 Pseudomonadota bacterium | reverse complement strand
AAGTTAGATTTAATTTATGTATTTTGTAACAGAAAAAACAAACGTTTAATATGTAGTCAGATACTGATGAAACCACCCCGCCTTCGGCACCCCTCCATAGAGGGGAATTTAGTGACGCGGAATATTTATAAGTTGCAATAATAAATTTTCGGCAAAAGAATTGACAAAAATTTTGGATATGATATTATCATAAATGCTAAATTTTATTTTTTATGAACTATTTTATGGAAAGTACAGAGAACTTTGATGTTCTTCTGTTTGATAACTATGGAGTTATCACGTTCGGGCAGGGAATCAGTAAGTCAGTTCTGAGGCAAATGGAAAGGTTGAAAGAGATGGGCAAGACTATCATCATACTTTCCAATTCGTCCGCTTCTTCCGCCGCGTCTGAGAACAAGTATGCCAAAAAAGGATTGCTTAAGGGCGTTCATTATGACAAGATTTTGACGTCAGGTGAATATGCTTCTGAGGTTGTCCGCCGCGGCAAGCTTCCGGTTCAAGGGAAAAAGATGTTTGTGTTCGGTACCGCTAACTTTGGCCGTCCGGAAGACAAACTTCCAGATATGTTCAAAGGCACCGACTACACGGTTGTGGACAATCTGGATGATGCTGACTTTATCTACTGTGGAGTTCCGCAGATTAATGGTGAAGACAGAATAGTCTTAGAGGACTTTATCCCGAAAATTGCGAAATGTCTGAAATCAGGGTTGCCGATGGTATGCGCTAACCCGGACTATCGCGCCAACGAGGGCGGTCGTTTCGTCGTTCGCGCCGGGCTTATCTGCAAAGTGTATAACCAACTTGGCGGCAATACCGTGATTTTCGGCAAGCCAAGTTCAGGAATGTACAATGTCGCGCTGCGCGGCTTAGACATTCCAAAAGAGAAGGCGCTGATGGTCGGCGATACATTGCGGACTGATATTCTGGGTGCTCAGCGTGCCGGAATAAAGTCTTGCCTCGTGATTGAGGGCGGTATGGCCGAGTACACCCTGAAAGAGCGAGGACGCGAGGTTACGATGGCAAATGTCGTCGGGCTGGCGTATCAGGACGAAGGAATTGTGCCTGACTACATCTGCGAGAGAGTGAGCGATGAGGAGCCTCTCTTTTAAGCAAACTCTGTAACAAAAAAGCCGCTTTTTTAAGCGGCTTTTTTGTTTATTTTAATGCGGATTATCCTCTAAGCGCTATATCCTGATATCGTCGGAAGAGGGGCATCCCCCGTAACTGTCGTAGGAAGGAGCCGCAAATGTGCCATTGACTACAATGCTGCCGCATTGGGTGGATGGCGACACCACATTTTTAATTTTATAATTCGGGCATTTCTCGTTAAAATCATTGATTTTATCGGTAATCTCTTGCATGGTGTTGATGCAAGCTTGTTTTAATGCATACACATCATTGTAATCTTTTAGATTATTAATAGAGCTGTCTTTGTAAGGCAAGCAACCGTCATCCCATGAGCCGTAACGACTTGTGTTGGTGCAGTCACTGCGGCCTTGGCGACATGTAATGAATCTTCCGCCTGAACAGCAATTTAAGTATGACAACTTGGCAATAGTGTTCAGTTGGTTCATATTAGCTTGCGCCGAGCGGCAACTGGTACACGTCGGAGAAGTGTCGGTGCCGGTGTTGTAATAGTTGACATTGCAACTGTCAAATTTAAGCTTGCTTGCGTCAGTATTGCATTTTGAGCAAGTTGCCTGTGACGGGCAAGCGGTCAGCGGGTAGTCCAAGCAGGTGAGCAAGTATGCTGCTTTCCAGCAGGTTCCGTCTTGTATACATAATGCACCGGTGGCCTGTTTGCAAGCTGCTCTGGTTTCATATAAACCGAACGGGCAAGGTTTTGAAAATAAAGGTTTGTAGCACTTTGTAGCACCGTCTTGTTTACATTTTTTGGCTGATTTGTTTTCAGCAATACATTCTTCAGAGCTTTCATACTGACCTGGCGGGCAGTTGCTGGTTTTAGGAGCATAACAGCCTTGAGAATTAATTACGCAAGTTTTGTTGGCGTTGGTTTCGCAAAGTTCTTTTGTTTCATAAGTGTTTTCAGCACAAACGATTTTTGGTTGACAGTCATAGCAGGTGAGACCTTTGTAGCCGACCTCAAGGCAATCATGATTAGCTAAACTTGAGGAGGAATAACGCCCGTCAGCGCAAGACCATTTGGCGCAATACCATAATGTTTTGTCATATAGGCAGGCAACGCCCCCGTATGGGCAGGAGCTTTCGGTGTATCCTAATTGCTTGCACTTTGCGGTGTTGTCTTCAACACAAAGGGCAGCGTTGGCGTTTGCGGCGTTGAACATTACGCCAAGCAAAACTAAAAGAGCATAGAACGGCATTGCGAATCTCCTAAAAATTTTTACATATATAATAGTATAAACTATTTTTTTGCCGTGAGCAACTGAAAATAATGCTTACACTAAGCCTAAAAAGTTAATATCAGCTGAAGATTCTGCTTGCAAAGCAAATTTTATTGTGTTACAAGCTTTGTTCTGAATGGTTCTTTATGCATGAGCCGCTTGCGGTTTCCGTGGTAAAGACAGTAAGTTTTATCCGCTTTGCCCATCAAAGCATTTGAGAAAAGGAAGGAATTTAACATGAGACATGGTGATAAACATAAAAGATTTAATATGCCGAAAAGTCAGCGCAGAGCTTTGTTTTCTAATCTGACTAACGCTTTATTGACCCACGAGCAGATTAACGTTACTCTGCCGCGCGCCAAAGAATTGAGAACTTTTGCCGATAATATGATTTCATACGCTAAAAAAGGCGATTTAACCAGCCGCAGATTGGCTTTGGCTTTCTTGCGCGATAATGAAGTTGTTTCTAAGCTTTTCTCTACTTTGGCAGAGCGTTACAAAGATCGCAACGGCGGTTATACCCGCGTTGTTAAAGCCGGTTTCCGTTATGGTGACTGCGCACCGATGGCTATCATTGAATTGGTAGACCGTGATGTTAATGCCAAAGGCGCCGCTGATTTGGCTCGCGTTGCCGCTGAAAAAGCTGCCGCCGCTGCCGCTGAAGCTGCTGCTTCCGCTCCGGCTGAAGAGGCTCCTAAGGCTGAAAAGAAAGCTAAAAAATCTAAAAAAGCTGACGCTGAATAATATCGGCAGAAAGTTTGGTCTTGCAAAAAAACGAGTCGGAATTTTCCGGTTCGTTTTTTTGTGTTTTTTTATGTTGCATTTTTGGCAAAACGGGTTATGCTTTTAGTCATAAACCGTATAATTAATTTTTATAGTTATGTACAAACAAATTCATAATTGGCTTCTCCGTATGGAAAAAACGGACAAGTCTGAACATAAAATAACCGCCTTAATGAAAATGGCAGTACGTTATGCTTCATGGCACGATGTTTATGGCTTTTGGTCAAAGCTTGTTAAGCCTGCCGATGATAACAAATCAAACGATGCACAGATGTATAGAATGATGCAAGACCGCTTGCTTACTCCGGAATGGCCGATTTTAGGCAAGCATTTTGTATTTGACAATTTGGGCGAATTTGTGCAGGTCCCGAACAACGCAACGCCGGCGCAGATTAAAGCCAAGGTTAAGGAGCATTTTATCGGCACACCGATGTTTGTGCTGGAAAAGTCCCGCAAGTTTCGCGGAATTGCCCTTACTGCCGATTTGGTATTGGCCGGGGCCAGTGCCGCTTACGCGCCATCTGAAGCGGTTAAAGAAAAGGCGGAAGAACTTGGTTTGCAACTTTTAACCAAGGAAGAATCGCTAATCGTCAATAAGGCTTTGTCTCAGCTTGATTATATGCTGAAGGCAGCCGATGTCCCTTGCCTGAGCCATTGTTTTGCATGGCTGATTGACAATAAGGATAATAGGTACGAGTCTTATACGATTCACAATCCGGAGCGGATTTCATATTGCTATCAGAAAGAATCAGTTTATATGGTAGTTAAATATTAAACTGCTGAATTGTTTAAAAAACGAATCGGAAATTCCGGTTCGTTTTTTTTGTTGCAGAGTTAGATTTTTATGATTACATTAAACGTAATAGCAAAATATGAGGAAAATAAAATGAAAAAAGTATCTTTTTTGTTGGTGGCCTTGTGGGGTTTGTGCGGCTTTACCGGATTGTCAAATCAGACCGATGGCAATTTTACGGCGCAATCGGAAAATCGCGATTGGGAAGTGCAAATGAGCGGCTCATCAATTAAAGCATATAATCAGGATAATCAGCTTGAGGCGGTTTTAGATATCGGCAATATGATGCCGAGCGCTCCGTTATGTGTTTCGGGCAATAAAATAAAAGATATAAAAATTAATCTGAATATTTATAAAGTGGCGCAAGCCGGTGAAAAAAATTGGCAAAAAGCATTTGAACAAACAAAAATCTATTTTTCGCGTGCGGGCGGTTCGGCGGAGCGCAAAGTTTACGGTTCATCGCTGATTAAAAATAACCTTACTTTTAAGGAAGGCACAGTGGTTAATGTCGGTAGTTTAACCTTTTTATCGCCGTTTGTGTGCAATGAGGTTGACGGCTTGCGTATGCGTATAAGCGGCATGAAAGCAGGTTACCGCAACGCGCCTACGCTTGACTTTACGATTAAAGTACAAAAATAATAACTGTTTTTGCAGTGTTTGCTAATGCGCCGTTATCTAAAGGTTGCCTTCGCACAGGGTATTAAACTCATTAAGTTTGCGCTCATACATTTCTTTGTTTTCACCTTGCAAAGTTGCCGGTTTGCGGGCAATTGCATATTGCGGCAGCAGGCGCTTAACTTCGGCTATCGGTTTGCCCCACTGTTCCGGTTTAATGCGGATTTTTTTGCCTTGTCCGGCGGATACGCGGGGAGTAATTTCGCCGGTTTCCGCGTCTTCAAACTGATTTAAGGTCAGGCGCAGATTGTTAAGACCGTTCGGGATTAAAAAGTCAATATATTCGCCGCCGTTAATGTAATTGCGAACTTCAAAGACAGCGTCGTTGCCCTGCCACTCGGTAATAGAACCGGCAAACAGCCATTCGCCCATGGTGCGGGTGTATTCATAATTTTGGCTGACATTGGTGAGTTTGCCGTCATGGAAACCAAGGCAATAGCCGCGGTTTTGCAGAGTGTATAAATCCGGCATATATTTGGTGTAATCCCATTCTTCAGGATTTTTATAGTAATCATCAATTGCCTGACGATAAGCGCGGGCAACGGTGCCGGCATAGTATTCGGTTTTGTTGCGCCCTTCAACTTTGAGCGAATCCATGCCGATGCCCAAAATCTCGTTTAAGCGTGGCATTAAGCACATGTCTTTAGAGTTTAACAAATAGCCGCCGTGCTCGTCTTCAACCACTTCATAATATTCGCCGGGGCGAAAATCTTCTTCAATCAAAAAGTCAAAAGCGTTTTTGTTGTCTTGATTAATTTCAACTTCTTTAATGGTGCCGTCTTTGGCTCGCAAATGCAACTTGTAATGCCAACGGCAACAGTGAGCGCATTTGCCTTTGTTGGCGCTGCGGTCAGCTAAAAAGTTTGAAATTAAGCAACGTCCGGAATACGACATGCACATAGCGCCGTGTACAAAGGTTTCAAGTAAAATATCGGGACAGTCGGAGCGAATTTGTTTCATTTCGGCAAAGGTGACCTCACGACCTAACACGCAGAGTTTGGCGCCCATAGACTGCCAAAATTTAACGGTTTGCGAAGAGCAGATATTAGCCTGAGTTGAAACGAATCGGTTAAGCTCCGGCGCATGTTCTTTAAGATAATAAAACACTCCGGGATCGGCAATTAAAACGCCGTCCGGTTTAAGCGCGCGCAAAGTTTCAGTAAATTGCGGAAGTTTGGCGGCCTCTTCATTATGAATATACAAATTGAGGGTTAAATAAATTTTTTTACCGTTGTCGTGGGCAAATTTGATGCCTTCTTCAATATCAGAGAGCGAAAATTTTGACTGGGTGCGCAGGCTCATATCGGGAGTGCCGGCGTAAACCGCATCGGCACCGTACATGATGGCGGTTTTTAATTTGACTAATGAACCGGCAGGAAGTAAAAGTTCTGATTTTTTCATGATGTTAATCCTTTGCAACAATAGCGGTGGTGTACGCTTTAAGTTTGCCCAACGGGGTTGTTTTTATTTCAATTTTAGCTAAATACGGCAGACCGGATCTTTTATCATGTAAAATCCAAAAATAAACCGGTCGGTCAGCGGTTGTGTTCCATAATAAATCATTATCGCCTTCATCGTCAAGAGCGGTGATGTGCATGGAGCATTTAAGCGCCTCGCCATTAAAGGTAATTTCGGGGTCGTTTAAGGTTTCTTTGCCCTCATCGTTGATAGTGATTTTATACGTTTTTTTGCCGTCAAAAATAACCTTTTCCATGGCGCAGAATTTATTTAAGGTAATTTGGCGGGTTAGAACGGCGAACACGGTTTGCATGTCATACGCGTCAAAGGGCGTTTGGGGCGGAGTTATATTAACCCGCTTGGGTTCGCCGTCTTTGGTGCTGAGGCGGTGACTGATTATGCCGTTTTTATCAAAAACCAGCTGTTTGGTGCGGGTGTGCGATTTGTTTTTGGTAACGTAGTTGTAATCTTTAGTGATAACTTTATTTTTTGTGAAAATGCCGGAGGACGAATATGAGGCGTTAAATTCATATAAGTCGCCAAAAGTTCCGGCGGTGGAAACTGCTGATGAAAAATTATATTTGTTTTCGGTTAAATCATAATTCATGTTAACGCGCGCCGCGTCAAAAAAGCCGATGCGCACGTTTAATCTTTGCTCTATGCTGGCGCTGAAGGCGGCAGAGGGCAGCAGGCAGATAAAAAGTAAAAAAACGGCAATCTTTTTCATTGTTTTATGCTTTCTTAAAAGTTTGGGGCTATACTAGCAAAAAATTTGCAAGAATAAAGGAAAAAATGATGCCTGAAAAAATTTTAGTATTATCCGGCGGTTTTTCAGCCGAACGCGAGGTTAGTGCGGTAAGCGGAAAGGGCGTGGCGCAAGCCTTGCGAGAGTGCGGATATGATGTTGTTGAGCATAATTTAACATCTGCTTACGGCTTGCTTGACGCGCTTCAGGCGGAAAAGCCCGACGCGGTGTTTAACGCCCTGCACGGAAATTGGGGCGAAGACGGCGAGATTCAGGGATTTTTGGATATGTTGCAAATTCCGTATACGCATTCAGGCTTGGCGGCTTCGTTTTTAGGTATGAACAAGTTGCTGACCAAAGAAATTTGCCGGTTAAACGGGATTAAAACCGCCGATTATCGGGCTTTGACTTACGGCGAATTTAAAAAGCGCGGGGCTGGCATGGATTTTCCGTACGTGATAAAGCCGCAAAGCGATGGTTCCAGCGTGGGCGTGTTTATTGTTAAAAACAAAGAAGATGAAAGCAAAGTTTGTTACGATGATGAGGCTTGCGAGCTGCTTACGGAAAAATATATTGCCGGTAAAGAGCTTACGGTAGCGGTGATTGACGGCAAAGCTTGCGGAGTAACAGAACTGCGTCCGGCTAAAGGGTTTTATGATTATAAAGCCAAATATACCAACGGGGCGACCATGCACATCTTGCCGGCGGAAATTGATGAGCGCGCCGCAAAAACCGCAATGGAATATGCGGAAAAAATTCATCGGCTTTTGGGGTGCAATGCCGTTTCGCGCTCTGATTTCAGGTATAACGATGAAGACGGCGTGGTGTTTTTGGAAATTAATACCAACCCCGGAATGACGCCGCTTTCATTGGTGCCGGAGCAGGCAAAATACGCGGGATTTTCGTATCCGGAATTATGCAAAAAGTTGGTGGAGAAGGCGGCGTGTCGGAAAATAAAGTAATTGTAATTGCGGGACCGACTGCTTCCGGAAAATCAGCGCTTGCGATTGACGCGGCAAAATTTTTGCATGGAGCGGTGGTTAATGCCGACTCTATGCAGGTTTATAAGTACATGCCGATAATTTCAGCTTGCCCAGATGAAGCGGAACGGCAGATTGTGCCGCATTATTTGTTTGAAATGTATGGGCCGCAGGTACGGGGTAATGTTGTTGATTGGCTTAACCGCGCCGCGGAAGTGATAAAGCAGCTTTGGAGCGAAGGCAAAACTCCGGTGGTGGTCGGCGGAACCGGCTTGTATTTAGACAACTTGATTAACGGCACCACCCCGATACCGGAAACTCCGGCTGATATTCGCGAGCAAGTGGCGGAAATTATAAAAAAGCATGGTAATTTACACCTACATAATTTGTTAAAATCAGTTGATGCACAGACGGCGGCGCGGCTAAGCGTTAATGATACCACGCGTTTGCGGCGCGCGTATGAAGTTTGCTTCCATACCGGCAAGGCGTTAAGCGAGTGGCACCAAATACCGATGATAAAAAAACTGCCGGAAGCAAAATTTACGGTAATTAAAATTTGTCCGCCGGTTGAAGAACTTGACGAGCGTTGCTATTTGCGTTTTGATAAAATGATAAACCAGGGCGCGTTAAAAGAGATTGAATATTTGGCAGGTCTTAATTTAAGCGCGGATTTACCGGCGATGAAGGCTTTGGGTGTGCCGGAGCTGATGGCGTTTGTTAAAGGGGAATGCTCGCTTGATGAGGCGATATTTAGCGCTAAACTACACACCCGTCAATATGCCAAGCGGCAGCGCACGTGGTTTAACAATAAGCTGAAAGCCGACTTTGAACTTAAACACTGCTATACCGGCGATTTTGATGAAGTTAAAAGCTGGCTGTAAAATTTTATGTATGAAAAGCCCTTGTTAATGACCGCCAGTGCCTGAGTAGCCATCGGGGCAGCCGCGGTAATCAAAACTGAGATTTTGGTCAATATCACTTAACGTATCACCATGAAACATTACATGCTCGCAGTTAGAGATGTTTATGTTGTCAGTGATTTTATTATTCGGACATTCAGAGTTATAAAACCTGATAGTCTCTTTTATATTCTGCAATTTAGCTTTACAAGCGGCAATAGCTTCAGTTATAGAGGTGTAATCAGCTCCTAATTCTAAATCCGAATCGTTATCAATAATTTTTTCAAAACGACTAAAACATCCGTCATCCCATGCGCCGTTTCGCTTACTTAAACAACCATATACAGAATTGTTTGCAGAGGTTCTGCAAAGATTAGTTTCATATATTGCATTTGCTTTGCAACAGTTAAAATATGACTTTTCAGCTACGGCAGCTAATATTTTTAATTCTTTATATTGGTTAGCGCAGTTTACATTGCACTTGCCACAGAGCGGGTTGCCTGGCTCTTGCTCAAAGGTGTAACCGGCGGAGCAATCCGTTTCTGAGGTAATGCTCTTAGAATAACCGGTAGAGCAATCTTTTTCAACGCACTTACCGCACTCTTGTTCACCGGAGTAACCATGGGTAACAAGCTTATAACCTGCTTCACAAGTGGTGGTCTCGGTTGAGTAGCCGGGTTTGCAGGGTTTTACATTGCACTTGCCGCAGAGCGGGTTGCCTGGCTCTTGCTCAAATTCATAACCGGCGGAGCAATCCGTTTCTGAGGTAATGCT
>JAJWCP010000053.1 GCA_021617435.1 Pseudomonadota bacterium | reverse complement strand
GGCTTTACCCCGCCCAAAGAACTCACTAATGAACGGTAAATAAAACCTCCGATTCTTAAACGAACCGGAGTTTTTTTAGCAATATTTACGAGTCCGGCTTGTGTATAAGTTGTATTTAATGCCGCGCCCTAAAATTCCCATCCCGAGGAGGGGTGGCGGCGGAACGCCGACGGGGTGGTTACGAATATATCTCACAACAAAAAAACTCCGCATTTTGCAATGCGGAGACTAATTTTAGAAGATTTTTGTATGAATTAAATACAAGCACACTTATAACACCGATTCAAAAATTTGCAAGAGATATATAAAAAGTTATACACATCTGTGGATAAGTTATATCTCTGTTAATTTACATTCTCGTTATTATAAACGCCGAATAAAATATTTTTCGGTACCCAGCCTTCAATAGTGTTAAATTTAATCAAGCAAAATTCGTTGTTTTTGCGGCATTGCTTAATTTCGCCGATAACCCCGTCTTCAACTCTGGCAATAACTTTGGACTGATAGTCATCATCATTGTATATATTGTTTTCGCCCAAATTCATCACCCGCACAAAGCGCCTGCCGGTCAGCATACTTTTATGCACCCATGATTCAGAGCCTTCCCAATCTTTAATTTGGCGCCACAACCCAAACTCATTGATAATTTCAACCGGAGCGCCTTTTTGCCGATAAATCCACTCAATCGGATACTTGGTGTCGGGACCGGAGCGCCCGTTAATCGGTTCGGAACGCAATGAAGCCATACGCGGCAGATTAAGCCCGCTTTCACTGGAATCGGCGGTTTCGGCGCCGGCAACGGAAACAGACATTATCAGGGCGATAATAGCTGTAAATAATGTTTTCATTTTATTTCCTTTTTGCAAAAAATGGCATATATTGTGGTTAATGTAGTTTAAGATAATAAAAAAAAGGTAAAAAAGATGAATTTAATTAACATCATTGAAGATATGATAAAATTTCGGACTGAAACCGGCAACGGCGCTGAAATTGAAAAGTGTTTGACCTATATGCAAAACTTGGTGCAGGCAGCCGGCGCCAAAGTGCAAATTTGCCGTTATGATAATGCATCGCCGGTGTTTTTTGCCGCCAATACCGATGATTCGGATTATGATGTGCTGATTTTGGGGCATATTGACGTGGTTCCGGCAACTGACGATATGTTTACCCCACGCATTGAAAATGGCAGAATGTATGGGCGCGGAACGTTGGACATGAAGTCTTTTGCCGTGGTGGCGTTAAATTCGCTTTTATATGTTTTGGAGCATAAATTGCCGCTTAAATTCGGGGTTATTCTTTCCACCGATGAGGAAAAAGGCAGTAGAAGCACTGATGCTTTTATGGATTCGCACCAAAATTTAAGCGCCAAACTGGTACTTGACAATGATGTCGGCGGCGATATTACCAAAATTATTTTGCGCTGTAAAAATCCGGTATTTGTAAAATTAATTGCGGAAGGCGAGGCGGCGCACGGCTCCACCCCGTGGTTGGGGCAAGATGCCAATGAGCGCTTGTTTAACACATGGCAAAAAATCCGCCGAATTTACCCGGCATATTCTAAAGACAAGCCGATGCCGCAAAACACATGGATTAACACTGTGCATTTTGCTACTATGGCTGGCGGTGAGGTTTCAAACGTTATTGCCACCCATGCTGAGGCGTTGCTTGACTTCCGCTTGGTTGAATCTTCATCGCTTGAGGAACTTTGCAACAATTTAGATAAATGTATGGAAACGGGCGTCAGTTATAAAGTTGTGTCATCATCAACGCCGGTGGTAATGTCTGAAGATAATCCGGTTATTTTAGCCTATAAAAATTTGGCGGAAGCGGAGCTTGGCAAAAAGGTTGAGTTTGAATATATCGGCGGCGCTACTGATTCGCGGGCGTTTGCCGAGCGCGGCTCAACCGTAATTATGCACTCCGGCAGCGGCGACGGCATGCATGCCCCCGGCGAATATGTTGAGCTTAAAAGCGTTGAGCAGCTTGCCGCTATTCAAATTAAGTTTTTACAGCATTTGTCGGAGAACAAATAAAATGGAAAAAATCGCGAGCTTTACGGTTAATCACTTAACTTTGCTTCCGGGAGTTTATGTTTCGCGTCATGATAATTTTAACGGCGCGGACATCACCACCCTTGACATCAGAATGACCCGCCCTAATTTTGAACCGGTGATGAATACGGCTGAAATCCATACCATTGAGCACTTGGGTGCCACCTTTTTGCGCAATCACCCTGAATTTGGCGGCAAAATTGTGTACTTTGGACCAATGGGTTGTCGCACCGGATTTTATATGCTGATTGCCGGTAAATACACTTCCGCGCAAATTGTGCCGCTTGTTAAAGATATGTTTGCTTTTATGGCTGATTTTAAGGGCGATGTTCCGGGGGCTTGCGCGCGTGATTGCGGCAATTTCCGTGATATGAATTTGCCGATGGCTAATTATTTGGCGGATAAGTTTTTGCGCGAGGTGTTAAGCAATATTGACGATTCGCGCTTGGTATACCCTAAGTAACGGAGCAAGATATGCAGCGGTGCCGATGGGTTGATGAAAACTCTGAGCTTTACAAAAATTATCACGACCACGAATGGGGCGTGCCCAAATATGATGACCATGAGCTGTTTGAACTTTTGGTTTTGGAGTCGTTTCAGGCGGGGCTTTCATGGCTCACGGTTTTACGCAAGCGCGAGGCTTTTCGCAAGGCGTTTGATAATTTTGAACTTAAAAAAGTTGCCGCTTATGATGAAAATAAAATTGCGGAGCTGCTTGGCAACAAGGATATAATCCGCAGCCGCGGTAAAATTGCCGCCGCAGTTAGCAATGCCAAAATATTTATGCAAATACAAAGTGAGTTCGGCAGTTTCAGCAATTATATTTGGGGTTTCAGCGGTGGCAGAACTATCCGCCATACCGCCGATATTCCGACCACTTCCGAGCTTTCCGATAAAATTTCCGCCGATTTACGCCGCCGCGGTATGAAGTATGTGGGCTCTATTATAATTTATTCTTATTTGCAGGCAATCGGAGTGGTAAATGACCACGAAGAAAACTGCTTTTGCTCCCGTTAAAACAAAAAGAAACCCGCAACTTAAAAAAGTTACGGGTTTCATTAAATTACATCGCCATTCGCAGGCGGAAACGGAGTTTTACAAACTACATTGCCATCACGGCAAAAAGCTTGTAGTAGCTCTTGATTTTCTCAGAGAGCTGATTCATATCCGTATCCTCGTCAAAGCCGATTGTTCGGATTGGCCAGCCGGCAGCCTGAAAAGCTTTGCCGATAGCCTCCCAATGCTCCACGCCCTTCTTGTTGTACAAGATTACCTGTGGCACCCACGGGAACATGGTGAGAAGAATCCACGTGTGGGTACCGGCGATACCGATACTCATGCCCAGCTGGTTGTACATATTGTAGTACATTTTGTGCTGGACGCCGCGGATACCGAATACTTCAGGATTCTCGCTCATGCCCGGCACATACATTGAAAACTCTTTTGCCAGAGCCTCAACCGCCGGAAGATCATTCACCTTGTGAAAGTGCTGACCAAGCACCAGCTGGTAAGTGGTCTGCTCTTTCAAGAAGTTAAACACCTCCGGTGACAGCGACTGCTGCTGAGCGGTAACTCCGCACGCATTGTCGCTGATGAGTTTTTGCGGTATGAGCAGCAGGTTTCGCCTGTTAGCTCTCATGTTTCTGAACTGAGGAAGCGGGTTGGTGTTCTGTGTCGGCACAAGGCGTGCTGTCACAAAACGCTCCCACATCTCGTCAGCTAGCTTGCCGGCTTTGAGGTCGGCAATTATGTCCCACGACAGAGCCTCATACTTGGCACGGTCAGCAAACGGTACTGTAATAATATCGTTGCTGAAGAAACTGAGATTTGCGAGAATCTTCTCACTCTCAGCTTCAAACTCCTCTGCAGTTTCCTTGTTAGGGATAATAGCTACAGGCATGTTGAGAGCCTTAGAGAAGTTGAGAGCCATAATTTCGTGCCCGAACTGTGAGCGAATGACGATAAATTTTTTATCATTCTTTTTCATAAAAAAAAGGTTTTTCTGGTTTTGCGTCAAGTTTCCTTATGAATCACTATTAAGCAATGCCACAAAGATTCTATCCGGAAAAATCCAAATAAAACTTTATGAAAAGACTTCAAATAATAAAACATAATTAGACGCTATACTATTACTCTAGCTGTTTTTTTTTGCAATTTCAAGGGGAATTTGTCAAAAAGAGGTACAAAAAACAAAAAAAGCCGGAAAATTCCGGCTTTTCAATCAATTACAACAGCGCTCAGGCTAATTGTTTCTAGCGGAGAGCTGTCTTTCGGGGCTTAAAGTCTGTTCGTTGTATACACAACCGTAAATTTTTTTGGTGCGGTGGTTGTACTTGTACGGAACAAACTTTACATCTTTATTTCCGTTAAAGGAGCTAACCTCGGCAAAAGCAAGCACATTTGGCGCTAGCTCAATCAGCAGATGATAGTCCTTTTTGTCATAACTTACTGAAACTACCCTTCCCGGATAGGTTTCCAGCATATTATTTTGCTCAGCCCACACATCGTGCGGATGAACAAATCTTGGAACGGCTCCTGTTGTTCGCCAATAATGCGGACGGTCTAAAACAAAATACGCTCCTCGTGGAAAAATGTTAGTAAAATCGTGCTGACGCATAAGGCGCATCTGACGCCGTGGCGCGCGCACATAACCATCACTGCACAAAAAGTACATTGCGTGCTTTTCGGCGATGGTCGCAATACCTGTGTCTACCATTACATTGTGTTTTAAATAATTATTATTATAAAAATTGGTTATAGACCTTAAATATATTTCCGCTATGCGCGTTTGTCAACGCTTAAAAAATAATTACAAAAAAAGCTTGCATTTTTATTGGGTTATGTTATTGATAAAACACTCATAAAAGGGCGATTCGTCCTTTTGTGATGTAAATGTTTGTTTTAACGTAATTTCGTGGGAGGGCAGCCATGCTCTGTACCACGAAACCTTTATGTAGAGGTATGAAAATGGCTAAGTCTAAAAAGAAAATTTTAGGTTTAATCAAGCTTCAAATCGCTGCCGGTAAGGCTAACCCTTCTCCTCCGGTTGGTCCGGCTTTAGGTCAAAAAGGCTTGAATATTATGGAATTTTGCAAGGCATTTAATGCGGCAACTCAAAAAATGGAACCGGGTATTCCGGTACCGGTAATCATCACGGCTTATGAAGATAAAAGCTTTACTTTTATCACTAAACTTCCGCCGGTTGCTTACTATATTAAAAAGGCCGCAAATGTTACTTCAGCTTCTAAAGAACCTGGAAAATCTTTTGCCGGTCAGATTACGCTTGCTCAAGTTAAAGAAATTGCTCAGGCTAAACTTCCTGATTTGAACTGCTCAACAGTTGAATCTGCTATGAACATGGTTAAAGGTCAGGCTGTTTCAATGGGTATTAAGGTAGTGGAGTAAGATTATGGCTGGAAAAAGAATTGTAAACGCATACAAAAATCTTGATAAAAATCAAGCGTATGCTCTTAAAGATGCTGTAAAGCTCGTTAAAGAAAACGCAACCGCTAAATTTGATGAAACCATTGATTTGGCAATCAACTTGGGTGTTGACCCGAAATATGCCGATCAGATGATTCGCGGTGTTTGCTCTTTGCCGCACGGCAATGGTAAAACCGTTCGCGTTGCAGTGTTTGCTCAAGGCGAAAAAGCTGATGAAGCTAAATCTGCCGGAGCTGATATTGTCGGCGCTGAAAATTTGGTTGATTCAATCTTGGCCGGTAAAATTGATTTTGACCGCTGCATTGCAACCCCTGATATGATGGGCTTGGCCGGTCGTGTTGCTCGTGTTTTAGGTCCTAAAGGCTTAATGCCGAACCCGAAACTCGGCACCGTTACCGCCGATGTTGCAACTGCCGTTAAAAAAGCTAAAGCCGGTGAAGTTCAGTACCGTGTTGAAAAGAACGGTATTGTTCATGCCGGTATTGCCAAAGCTTCGTTTAGCGAAGATAAAATTTACGATAACGCTAAAATGTTTATTGAAACCATTATCAAAGCTAAACCGCAATCCCTTAAAGGAACTTATTTGAAAAAGATTTCAATCAGCTCCACTATGGGTGTTGGCTTGAAAGTTGACGCTGCCGCTTTGTAATAAGCGAGGCGCTGCCTTAAAACCTTTTTAAGGCTCAAAAGTTTTGGACGGTGAGCTTTATCACCGTCCGCTCTCAAGAGCCTCATGCTCTTGAAACTGTCCGAGACTGTAGGTGGCTTTGCCTTAAATATCCTGCATAGACGGGAGCGGAATTTAGATAATGAATTTTTTCTCCTGGACAGATTAGTTGCCATAACTGAAGCGGCTTGCCGCGGCAGATTATGGTTGTGGTAAAATGATATTGCCTTAATCGGTAATATTTAAAATTGGAGACAATAAGTGAACCGCGACGAAAAGAAACAATTGCTTGATGACTTGCATGAATTGTTTAACAAGTCCGAAATTTTGGTGGTTTCCCACTACAAAGGGTTGACCGTGACTGAAGTTTCTGAACTTCGTAACGCTATTCGTAAAGCAGGCGCAGGCTTTAGAGTTACTAAAAACCGGATTACGAAACTGGCTCTTAAAGATACCAAGTTTGAAAGCTTGGCCGATTTGTTCAAAGGTCCGACTGCCGTTGCATTCGCCAATGATCCGGTTTCAGCTTGCAAAGCTTGTGTTGAATTCGCAAAAAACAATGAAAAATTGATTATTGTCGGTGGTGCTATGGGTGCTGAAGCCCTGACCATTGCCGAAATCAATCGTTTGGCTACCATTCCGTCTATGGACGAATTGCGCGCCAAAATTATTGGTTTGCTGCAGGCTCCTGCCGCTCAGTTGGCACGAGTTACCAAAGCATACAGCGAAAAAGAAGCTGCATAGGTTTTTAAGTAATTTATTTGAATTTAATTTTAATTTATTTGGAGAAAAAACATGGCAGATTTAGCCAAATTAGTAGATGAATTATCAGCTTTGACTGTTATGGAAGCTGCTGACTTGTCAAAAATGTTAGAAGAAAAATGGGGCGTTTCCGCCGCTGCTGCTGTTGCAGTTGCTGCCGGTGGTGCTGCTGCCGCTGCTGCTGAAGAAAAAGATGAATTTGATGTTATCTTGGCTGAAGCAGGCGCTAACAAAATCAACGTTATTAAAGAAATCAGAACCATTACCCAATTGGGCTTGAAAGAAGCTAAAGATTTGGTTGACGGCGCACCGAAAACTGTTAAAGAAGGTGTTGCTAAAGCTGAAGCTGAAGAAATTAAAGCTAAACTTGAAGCCGCTGGCGCTAAAGTTGAATTGAAGTAATTTCTGTTTAACGTAAATTTAACCCCCGCTTTAGCAATATAGCGGGGGTTTTAATTTATTAAAAACGTAACATTACCGAATAATGTCCTTGCTCTTCAGCAGCGGTTCGGCAAATATCGTCAAAGTCTCGGCATAATTTTCGCCATCTGAAAGTCGCTTATTTGTATGTCACCTGCCGGATTGGGATTAAGCGTTAAACTGCTTTTATAACGCACAATCGCGCCGATAACCTGATTTAACTGTTCTGTTTGCTTATTGAGCTTGCGCTTAAATATGGCTTGCTGTAGCCAGCAATAGCCCCAACACTTAGCACTCTGATTATCGTGAGCACGTCAAGCATCTCTACCGCTGAACGAGCGGCACAAAAGCTGTCACACTCCGACTTAATCGGCGTGTCCGGTCAAAAACATATAGCGTTTATTTATCATCATTCTAAGTGCTCTTTAATTGTTAATACACACAAAGAATAATCCTTTGACTATACTCTAAGTCAAGAGTTTTTATTGACACATTCGGCATTTTTTTATAGTTTAAGTAAAAGGAACAAAATATGACTGAAAAGAAACCCTTATATTTGAACAAAGCGCAGTTAAAGGCCGAACTTGACCGCTGCCTTAATTGCAAAACTCAACCCTGTATGCATGCTTGTCCGGTAAATTGCAGCCCGCAAGAATTTATCAATCACGCCAAAGAAGGTGATTTTGACGGCGCTGTTAAAACCATTTTGCGCAATAATCCGCTCGGACAGACCTGCGGGCTGATTTGTCCTGATAAGTTTTGCATGAAGGCATGTATTCGTAATCGGATTGATTTTGCGGTTAATATTCCTAAAGTGCAAGCTACTATTTTGGAAAATTATCGTCGCGAAAAAGAAAGTTTTTCCCATATAACCCCAAACGGCATTAAAGTTGCGATTATCGGCGCCGGACCGGCAGGATTGGCGGCAAGCTCGGTGTTGGCTAAATCCGGTTGCAAGGTGGTGCTGTTTGAGGGGCGTCATCAAATCGGCGGGGCGCTTAATCTGATACCGGATGAGCGTTTACCTCATGAGGTGATTGAAAAAGACTGGTCATATATTTTTAATCCTGATTTGGTAGAGCTTAAACTTAACCATAAGGTTACCGATGTGTTGGCATTAAAGTCTGAATTTGATTGGGTTATAGTTGCTTCCGGCGAACAGAATTTGGTTAATTTGGGCATCGCCGGTGAGGAATACGCCGTGTCATATATGGAATATTTGAGCAATCCGCAGCAATATGCAACAACCGGAAAAGTTGCTATTATCGGCGGAGGCAACGTGGCGGCAGATTGCGCTTTTACCGCTAAAGCCGGCGGTGCTGCCGAAGTTGAAATGTTTGTGCGCCGCCGTATTTCTGATATGCGTATTTCTAAAGCCGAACATCTTGAACTTTTGGAGCGTGAAATTGATATTTCGGCGATGACGAGCCTGGATAAAATTGAACCCGATTCGGATAAGTTTGCACTTTATGTGCACAAAAACCGCTTCCATGACGGAAAGCTTACCGCGCTTGAAAATTCATCGCTTAAGTTAAGCGGATTTTCATTAGTGATTAAAGCTATCGGTAGCCGCGCCGATTCTAAAATTGAAGATGAACGCATTATTTACGCCGGTGATTGCAAAACCGGAGGTTCCACCATTGTAGAGGCTATCTCTTCCGGCATGGCGGCGGCGGAGCTGATTGTAGAGCGTATGAACTCATAACACAAAAGGCTCTTTACTTAAAAAGAGCCTTTTTATATATAACGCCTGATGTTATTGCTCAACGGCGTATATGTCTTTAACCCGCCATGCATTTTCAGTCGGAACAACAATGTAAATAATATTACCCTGACACAATCCGAACCAGTTGCCATTGCAAGTGCTTTCGGTGTAAATTTCAACCAAATCAGCTGAAATCGGTTTGATTTTGCTGATTTTAAAGCTTATTTCTGTCGGACGCCCTAAAGAAGGATCTTCCATAAAAATAAACTTAGGCAGTTTGGATTGGCGGCAACCTTCAAAGTCTGGATTAATACTGCATTTAACCGCAAATTCAACAGCACAGGCCATTGAGCTGTTAATGTTGCAGTTTTGCGGTAAATTTTCATGATTATAAGTATATACTTTATCTTCAAAAGAGGTAACAGATGGCGTAACCGGCTTTAAGGTTGCGGATGTTCCTGAAACCATAATGACAAACCAGTAATATCCGGCCAAAATACAAATAAGGGTTATAGTTAAAGCAAATATTTTTTTAAGCATGGTATAAAATC
>JAJWCP010000052.1 GCA_021617435.1 Pseudomonadota bacterium | reverse complement strand
GCCGTGAGGTACCTCCCTTTTTTTATTTTAAATTTAAAACGAAAAATTCCCTCACACCAAACGGCATAAGGGAATTTATCTTTCGTATCAAATTCTAAAGGGCGTTGTTTTCCCCTTTATCATCTGATGTTTCTTCTTCACCATCATCGTCTTTCCTCATATAAGTGATGAAGGAGCAGATAAAAACGATTGTAGCGAGCACAACAGGCGTTTTATCCGGTTGGCCGATTGACCAAACCAGAAACAAACCGATTGCCATAAATCCCATCAGGGCAAACCACTGAGGGATTCTTTGTATCGCAAAATATGCAAATACAATGGCACCTGCTAACGGCAGAAGATACCTTGCGTCTGTCATACTTACCCCTTGTTGGAATCTTTCGTAATTTGTCAACATTACGCAAGCAGCGGCAAACAACGCGTCTATACTGCCAATGACGGTGTTTTTTGTTTTATTTTTCATATCGTGAATTTTTATTTGTTTTCCATCAAGTTTCTTTATGAATAAATATTAAGCCAAACATAAAAATTTTATCCGAAAAACGAATAAAAAGATATGAAAGCTTGAATAATAAACATAATTAGATGGTTAGATTCTTAGGTTAGCATTTTTTACCGCTTGTTTCAAGCAAAAAACTCTTGACTTAGAGCATGCTCTAAATATTACATTAATACCTGAAAGGGAAACGCTTATGTTAATGTGGTACATAATTTTTGTTATTTTAATCGTCAGCACTGCCGCCTGCCTGCTGTATTTAAGCACGCGCGTTACCAAATTTAATTTTGCAATTAAGGCCGCTCCGTTTAAGTCAAAGCGCCGCCTGTTAATGGGTTTTGTAATTACCGCCTTGTGCTTTGGCGGGTTAACTTTATGCTTAAACCTCATGAACGCGGTTGTTTGCTTAATTTATTTTGCCGGTTTTTGGTTTATCTCCGATACGCTGTTTTACCTTATCGGGCGCATCGGCAAGCACACCTTTAATCGTTATTACGCCGGATATGCGGCAATTTTGCTCAGCGTACTAACTTTGCTCAGCGGTTGGTATTTAGACCATCACGTTTGGCAAACAAATTACACCATAACCACCGCCAAGCAAATTCCGGCATTTAAAATCGCGCATTTTGCCGATTCGCACATCGGCACCACCTTTAACAGCGATGGTTTTGCCAAACACCTGCAAGCCATACAGCAACAAAACCCCGATATGGTGCTGATTACCGGCGATTTTGTTGATGACGGCACCTCGCGCGCAGAAATGATTGCCGCCTGCCAAGCTCTCGGCAATCTTAAAACTCCGTATGGCGTATATTTTGCTTTCGGCAATCATGACAAAGGTTATCACAATCCGGCCATTCGCGGCTTTACCGGCGCTGATTTAATTAATGAGCTGACAAAAAACGGCGTCAGAGTTTTGCAAGATGAAACCGTTATTCTTAACAGCGCCGTTTATATTATCGGCCGCAATGATTTATCGGAACTGCACCGCGGCGGCTCTCGTCTTTCCATGCAAAAACTGACCCAAGGACTTGATAAAAGTAAATTTATAATTGTAATGGATCATCAACCGGCTGATTACCAAAATCAAGCTCAATCCGGCGCTGATTTAGTGCTCTCCGGACACACTCACGGCGGACAATTATGGCCGCTTAACAAAGTCGGCGAATGGATAGGCGCCAACGACCGCACTTATGGCTATGAGCGCCGCTTGTTAACGGATTTTATTGTTACGTCCGGTCTTTCTGATTGGTCAATTAAATTCAAAACCGGCACTAAATCTGAATTTGTTATCATTGACATTAAACCGGAATAGCAGAATTTTAAAACACAAAAACCGCCTTGCGGCGGCTTATTTATTGGGGCGGACGATCGGGCTCGAACCGACGACAACCGGTACCACAAACCGGGGCTCTACCAACTGAGCTACGTCCGCCGTCAACTGGTCTTTTACTAACATTCGCCATAAAAGTCAATAAAAAACATCGCCGCTTTCAAAAATTTATCAAAACAACATAAAATTTTCGCAGTCATTAACTCTTTGTTTGACTTTTAGCCTTATTTTACACCTAAATAATTAACCAATTAAACTATGAGATAAAAAATTATGAAATGTGTTAAGTTATTTTTTGTTGTTTTGGCTCTTTTAAGCTTTTGCGCCGCTAAAACTCAAGCCGCAACTTCTTCCATTTTAATTGACGCGCAAAGCGGCAGCATTTTATACGCCGATAATGCCGATACTCTGCGCTACCCTGCCTCTTTAACCAAGTTAATGACTTTATACATAACCTTCAACGCGCTTGAAAACGGAACTTTAAGCCTTGATGACAACTTAAAAGTTTCGCGCAACGCCGCCAACCGCTCGCCTTCACGCTTAGGCTTAATCCCCGGCAAAACCATTGATGTTCGCACCGCCATTTTAGCCACCATCATTAAATCAGCCAATGATTGCGCCACGGTTTTAGGCGAGTCCCTTGCTAAAGATGAAAAATCTTTTGCCGTATTAATGACTGAAACCGCCCATGAACTCGGCATGAAGGACACCACTTTTAAAAACGCTTCCGGCTTGCCGAACTCTAAGCAAAAAACCACCGCTCGCGATATGGCAATTTTGGCGGCGGCATTATATCACCATTTTCCGCAATATTACTCTTGGTTTTCAATTCCGCAATTTGAATATGACGGCCGCACTTATAAATCGCATAATGACCTGTTAAAAGATTTTGACGGCGCCGACGGTCTTAAAACCGGCTATACCGCCGCTTCCGGTTATAACATTGTAACTTCTGCCCGCCGCGGCAATCATCGCGTTATTGCCGTTACCATGGGGCATGATTTTTCCGCCGAACGCGACAAAAAAGTTTATGCCATGATGGATAAGGCTTTGGGTAATATGGAACTTTCTTCTTTAATTGACTACAACCGTCTACATACTGAAATTGATACAGCTGCGCCGCAAACCAAATCAGTTAAAACCGCAACTAAATATCATGCTCTCAAAACTTCAAAAAGCGGCAACTGGGCAATTCAAATCGGCTCCTTCGGCTCTTATGCCAAGGCTCAGACTCACGCGCAAAAAATAAAAAATAAACTTGCCGGTAAATTTGCCATTCGCGGCTCGCATATTGAAAAAGCTACAACCGGCGGCAAAACCGTTTATCGCTCCAAACTCATCGGCTTAACCAAAGCCGACGCTTCCCGCGCTTGCGCTGCCTTAAAACGCGGCAATCAAGCCTGCATGGTAACCACTTTTACACCTAACTCAGCTTATGCGCAGAATTAATCATGGCTCAGATTATTGTTATTAACAGCTCCAACACCCAAACCGGAAAAACTTTATTTACCGCCCATTTGGCAGTTATGCTCGCCAAAGACTATAAAACCGCCGTGCTTGATGATGTTAACAACAGCCCGCTCGCCATGTTTATCGCCAAACGCTACACTCTTAATATGGGAGAGCATTACAATTTGCCGATTCCGCAATATCACTCCTTAAAAAAAGGCGTGTTGGCTGAACTTAACAACCAATATGACGCCATAATTTTAGATTCGCCCGATGCTGACTATTTTCAATCCGCCGATATTGTGCTCACCATGCTTCGCGGTGAGGAAGCTTTGCAAAACTTAACCGCCAAAAACAGCCTTTTTGCCTCTCTTATCTGGGAAGCCAAAAAACAGCGCGCCGCCGCCGGAAAAAATTCTTTCCGTTGGATTGTTTGCCCCAATGACAATTATTCGCCCGAAAATCTGCAACAGCTCACAAACTCCGGCAAATTTTCAGGCTTTACGGTAGCGCCGCTCTTAAATTGGCGTGATGAATACGGCAAAGGTCTGCAACAAGGCGTAACCGTTTCCGATAAAGACCGACCGGAGCTTAAAACCTTGTTTGACCTGCCCGATTTATACGCTCGCCGCAATTTAAAAAAACTTACTGATTTTATATGGCAGAACAAATAAATTTTGCTTTACCTGTAAAATCTTTTAAGGCATTATATCTTCTATCAGGGTATTATTAACGTTAAAAGGAATAGGAACATGATAAAAACTATTGCGACAACGCCTTATACCGACCAAAAAATGGGAACAGCCGGTATTCGTAAAAAATCTAAAATCGTTTCCCAACCGAACTATCTTGAAAACTTTATTCAAAGCTTATTTGACGCCATCGGCGGTGTAAAAGGACAAACCTTTGTTTTGGGAGGCGACGGTCGTTATTATAACGACATTGCCATTCAAAAAATTATTAAACTTGCCGCCGCAAACGGCATGAAAAAATTAATCATCGGTCAAAACGGCACGATTTCAACCCCCGCCTCGTCCAAAGTTTTATTAAAAAACCACGCTGACGGCGGTTTGGTTCTTTCCGCCTCGCACAATCCCGGCGGTGAAAACGGCGATTTTGGCATTAAATACGCCACCAAAAGCGGCGGACAATGCTCTTCCAAAATCAGCGATGCTATTTACGCCCGCACCAAAGAAATTTCATTTTTCAAAACTTTTGACGCCCCTGACGTCAACCTGCAAAATTTAGGCACGCAAAAACTCGGCGATATGGAAATTGAAGTTATTGACCCGATTAGCGTTTATACTGAAATGATGGAAAACCTTTTTGACTTTGACGCCATTAAAAAACTTTTCAAAAGCGGCTTTACCATGGTGTTTGACGCCATGAACGCCGTTACCGGTCCTTATGCCCTCAAAATTTTTGAAGAAATTTTAGGCGCTCCCAAAGGCTCCGTCCGTAACTTTATTCCTAAGCCTGATTTTGGCGGCCTGCACCCTGACCCTAACTTGATTTACGCCAAAAGTCTTGTTGATTTTATGTATTCCGACAACGGTCCTGACTTTGGCGCCGCCAATGACGGCGACGGCGACCGTAATATGATTTTGGGTCGCAAATTTTTTGTTACTCCGAGCGACAGTCTTGCTATTTTGACCGATAATTATAAATATATTCCGGCTTACAAAAACGGCATTTACGGCGTTGCCAAATCGGCTGCCACTTCAACGGCGGTTTCGCGTGTGGCCAAAGCCTTAAATATCGGTTATTACGAAGTTCCGACCGGCTGGAAATATTTTTGCAACCTTATGGATTCCAACCGCATCACCTTCTGCGGTGAAGAAAGTTTTGGCACCGGCTCCAGCCATATCCGTGAAAAAGACGGCATTTGGGCAGTGTTGTTCTGGTTAAACATTATTGCCGCCACCGGAAAATCGGTTGAGCAAATAACTCGCGATTTCTGGAAAAAATACGGTCGCAGCTACTATTTGCGCTTTGATTATGAGGGTATTGACACCGCTGTTGCCGATAAGCTCATGGCTGATTTAGAAGCCAAACTGCCAAGCTTAAACGGCAAAACTTTCGGCAAATACACCGTTTCAAACGCTGCTCCGTTCATTTATAATGACCCAGTTGACGGCAGTTCCACCAAAAACGGCTTAATCATAAGCTTTACTGACGGCTCGCGCATTGTTTACCGCCTCTCCGGCACCGGCACCAACGGCGCCACCCTGCGCGTTTACCTTGAAGCCTATGAAACCGAAAACCTTAACGCCGAACCGCTTACCATGTTAAAGCCTATTGCGCAAATTGCGTCTGAAATTGCTGAAATCAGCAAACGTACCGGCAAAACTATGGCTGACGTTACAACTTAATTAAATTTACATCGGGCAGTTGGAACTCCGATTGCCTGCTTATTTGGTAAAACCGCAATATGTTAAGTAAAAGCAACATTAATCGTCCTGATCGCCAACTTGAAAAAGCGTTGAGTGCTTTAGTATACGCTATTGTTTCTTTGGCGATCAGCCTGTTAATGTTGTTTATTTATCCGCAGTATTCAGTATACATCATCTTGCTGATTTTACTGATTACCATCATTTGCATTTGTATTTCTATCAAAATTATGAAAGCAAGTGAAGAAGCAATTACTTATGGCGGATTCGCCAACGAAATTTTAAACAGTCGCGAAGTAATCAACCGAATAGACAACCGCAGCGGCGAACCGATAATTGAAAACGCCCCCGCCAAGCAGTTTTTCGGCGCCTCCGGCATTATGGAAAAATTGCAAAACAATCTGGTTGACGAACGCCAGAATTTGCTTAACTTTCAGCGCCTGCAACTCGCGCTTAAAAGCCTTAAAACCGAAAGCGTCATTTTATTTTTACGCTCCGACAGTAAAGATAAATGGTATAATGTCACCGTTAAACCGGTTTACTTAAAAAAAACCGATATTTTTGAAGAAGAATTTTCCATTAAAAAAATTGAAAAAGAAACTTACTTTTTCTGGTCGCTTAAAGATATTACCGCCGCGCAAAATATGGAAAAAACTTTTGAGGAAGAACGCAAAAAACTTCATACTTTTATTAATCAAATGCCCATCGGTATTTATATTGCCGATTCTAAGCATAACATTGAATACGTAAATGAAACTTTTGCCGCTCAGCTGTTATCAGCTAAGGAAAATTTAATCGGGAAATCATTAAAAGACTTACTTGTGCATGATACCGGTATTTTAAACTCACGCAAACCTTCATTTGTTGGATTCGGGTTATTTAAAACCGCCACTGACGAAACTGCGCAAATTTATGTAATGCAAAACAACTTTAAAGATGATGAGAAAATTAAAATCAGAGGCATTACCTTAAAAAATCTGCCCAATGACGCCGATTTACGCGAGCAACTCAACTACATCACCGATAAAGCCGATTGGTTGTTCAACTCAGCGCCTTGCGGAATTGTGTTCAGCGACCCCAACAATAACATTATTTCAGCCAACGCCAAAGCTCATGAAATTTTAGCAACCGACCCTGACAGTAAAGAAAAACTTAACATTGCTTCATTATTGCCTGCCGAAACAATATCTTTTTTGCAAACCGAATACACCCGATTTGCCAAAGACCCGCAAAACCGTGAACTTGTTCAAACGGAAGCTTCCTTAAAATCCGGCAAAAGCGTTCATATTTTTATCACCCCGCAGCGCCGTATTCTTTCTGAAAAAGAAAGTATTGACGGACTGATTTTATATATCACCGATACTACCGAGCAAAAAAACTTAGAGCAACGATTCGCGCAAGCTCAAAAAATGCAGGCTATGGGTCAACTTGCCGGCGGTATAGCTCATGATTTTAACAACTTGCTTACCGCGATGATAGGCTTCTGCGACTTGCTTTTGCAACGCCACGGAGTCGGAGACCCTTCATTTGCTGACCTTTCCCAAATCAAGCAAAACGCTAATCGCGCCGCCGCATTAGTCAGTCAGCTTTTAGCCTTTTCACGCAAGCAGTCTTTAACTCCTAAAAAAACTGATATCACTGAAAGTTTAACTGACTTCAGCCCACTGCTGAAACGCACCCTTGGCGAAAATATTAAGCTTGAATTTTACCACGGATCTGATTTAGGCTATGTTAAGGTTGACAGAGTTCGGCTTGAACAGGTAATCTTAAATTTAGCGGTTAACGCCCGCGATGCCATGCAGGGCAAAGGCACTTTAAAAATTTCAACTCATACCGAAACCTTAAACGAACCATATTTATTCGGCGGCGATACCATTGACGCCGGTGACTTTGTGGTTATTGATGTGTCAGATACCGGTTGTGGTATTCCTGCTGAAAATTTAAGCCGCATTTTTGAACCATTTTTCTCCACCAAAGAAAATATTGTCGGCTCCGGAACCGGCTTAGGTTTGGCAACAGTTTACGGTATTGTCCGCCAAACTGAGGGCTTTATTAAAGTAAAAAGCACGGTAGGACAGGGAACAACTTTCTCAATTCATCTGCCACGTTTTGAAAATGCCGACAATGAGCCTAAAAAACCGATGTCTGAGTCTGATAATCAAATACCGGTATTAACTTCATCAAATAAACAGGCTCCTAAAATAATTTTCGGGCTTAATGTTTCAGCGCTTGACCATAATCGCGAACAAAATGTCAATCCACAAAAAGTTAAAATCTTGTTTGTTGAAGATGAAGATTCGGTCAGAGCTTTCGGCTTCCGAGCCTTAAAGCGCAAAGGCTTTGAGGTCACTTCCTGCAACTGCGCCGAAAACGCTCTTGACTTGTTAAATAAAGGCGAGCAATTTAATTTAATGATTACCGATATGGTTATGCCCGGTATGAATGGAGCTGACCTTGCCAAAAAAGTTAAACAAATATTGCCTGATATAAAAATAATTTTAGCATCAGGCTATTCTGAAGAAATTGCCCGCCGAGAGCTGAATGGTGACGAGGAATTTAAATTTATTGCCAAACCGTATAGTTTAGGCGATTTAACCAAAAAAGTTTTTGAGTTATTGAATGATTAAAAAAATGAGCACAATAAATTTTAAAATAAAGCAGTTCCCGTTAAAATTTAAGCCTCGTACCGACTTCGGGCGCGATGATTTCTTAGTAGCGGACTGTAATCGCGAAGCCTTAAATATGGTTGAAATGTGGCCGAATTGGCCATTTTTTGCCGTTGTTTTATACGGACCTGAAGGCTGTGGAAAATCACATCTGGCACATGTATTTGCCGAACACGTTGCCGCTTGCTGCGAACACCCGATTCCGGTACAAATCATTCAGGCAACCGCCGTCAATACGCGCAATGTTGAACGGCTACACCGTGAAAATCCGTGTTTAGTGGTTGAAAATTTAACTCCTAAAGCCGACAATGAAGCTTTATTTCACTTGTTTAATTTATATCAAAACGAGGGGGGCTATATCTTATTTACCGCCGAACAATCACCAACCAGAATGTATTTTAAGCTCCCTGACTTGCGCTCTCGTTTAAGCACTATACCAAGTGTTGCCATCAATGAACCTGATGATACCATGCTCACCGCATTAATCGTAAAACTTTTTAACGACCGGCAAATCATTATATCGCAGGAAGTATTAAATTACATCGTGCAAAACATGCAGCGCTCATTTTCTTATGCGCAAAAACTGGTAGCCGAAACTGACGCTATTTCACTTTCATGCAAAAGGGCTATATCTGTTCCGATTGTAAAAGAAGCTATAAAAATTTTGAACACTAACGTGCAACAAGAGCTTTTTTAATTAAGCGTCGTCAAAACTTCCGTATTTCCGATTAACGATACCGGCGGAATTTTAATGCTTTTAATTTGATTTTGATGTTCTTTTATAATTTGAAAGCTACCGTACAAAACCGCTTGCGCCGCAAACATCGGAGTGCTGGTTGAAAACTCAAAATATTCCCCCGGTTCCAACTCCGGCAACTCGCCCTTAAAGCCAGGAGCAGTATCATAATAGCTGTTGCCGCGGTCATCGGTAATGTTAAAATTTTTACCCAAAATTTGGATTCGGTCATCTGAATTATTTTCAATCCGCAAATAATAACCGCAAGCATTTTCATCGTCTTCTTCCAAAAACGCCTGACAAGCTGAAATCACAATATCATCGCTTTGCGCGGTTACATAATCTGTTTCAAAATCCATTTCAAATCCTTAACATTAAGTTAATTTTCAGATTAACTATTATTTAACTTTTTCAGATTCGCAACCATGAAATGAATTTTTAACAAACTTATGCACAATAAAAAACCGGAGATTTTACTCTCCGGCTTAAAAATCGCTAAACACGACCGTAAATGTCTTCAAAGCGCACGATATCGTTTTCATCAAGCTTATCGCCGGTCTGAACTTCAATAAATTCAACATCGGATTCGGTGTCGTTTTGGATTCGGTGCTTAGTATTTACCGGAATGTAAACCGATTCGTCTTGCTTACGCACCAAAATATCCTCGCCTAAAGTAACTTTAGCCTCGCCTTTTACAATAATCCAGTGCTCGCCGCGATGATGGTGTAATTGCAATGAAAGTTTGTTATGCGGAGTAACACAAATTTTTTTAACGCAAAAAGTTTCGCCGCAATCCAAAACTTCCCACGTTCCCCACGGACGAGTATCTTTATCGCCGCGTTTATAATTATTAGCCATTTTTGCTCCTTATAA
>JAJWCP010000051.1 GCA_021617435.1 Pseudomonadota bacterium | reverse complement strand
GTTTCAACTATATTATACAAAGAAGTTTTTAAATGCAAAGCGAAAATGAATATATTGGCGATGATAAGTTCAAAAAATTTTTAGAGCACTATCATTGCCCAACAACTTTAGACGCAGTTAAAATGAAATTTGCCGGCGCAATATGCAGTCCTAATCTGGAACTGCGTCCGACAGACGTAATTTCATCGTTTTGGCCGGAAAATGAACAGCCTCGTCTTGAAACCAAAAAAGAAGCAGAGTTGTTTTTTAAGTTTTTTATGGGACTGTGGGACGAAATGTTTAATTTGGTTAAAGCAAATAAAGTAAACTTGCCGGCTTTTACCAAAGAAGAAAAATCCAATTTGCCGCTTTGGTGCCAAAAACGTTATGAACAGATTGAACTCGGTTATTTGGAAGGCTTTTGGGGCGGATGCGATGACTTAAAACTTCCGGCTTACATTGCGCAAATTGCCGATTCTTTATCGGAGCTGGCTGATTTGTATCCGGTGCTTGCCAAACGCGCTTTTGCCGGTGATGACACAGTTGAAATTAACAAAACGTTGGCGCATACCGATAAAATGGTTGAGAGGGCTATTAGTTTTATTATTGAAAACTCGGTTTTGCCGCGTATAGATTCATTACGGCGTAAAACCAATTAACGGAGGTAAAAATGGACGCATTGGAATGTATTTTAACCAGACGTTCGGTCAGACGATTTGACAGCGCTAAAAAAATTACTCACAGCGAGATTGAAGAGCTGCTGAAAGCCGCTTCATACGCGCCTTCGGCTCATAATAAGCAACCGTGGTGTTTTTTGGTTATTGAAGATAAAGAAGTTATTAAAGGTTTTCGGCAAATTCAGCCTTGGACGAGCTTTGCCAAAGACGCCTCTTGCGTGATTATTATTTGCGCCGATACCGATGTTGCTTTTCATCGTGAAAAAGAAGACGAACAATGGAGTTTTGCAGATATTGACTGTTCGCTTGCCGCGCAAAATTTGCTTTTGGCATGCCATGCCAAAGGTTTGGGCGCGTGCTTTTGCGGAGTGGCGCCGATGCCAACGGTTATGAATGCTCTTAAAAAATATCTGAATTTGCCGGAAAATATCCGCCCGCTTACCATAATTCCGGTAGGGTATCCGCTTGAAGAGCCAAAACAGCCGGATAACAGATATAATCCGGACAAAGTTCACTGGGAAAAATGGTAATTATTTCGCTTGTTCCTTAAATTTTAAGGATTGCTCACGGGCGAGGGAGTCTACTCGCTCGTTTTCGGGGTGGCCGTTGTGACCTTTTACCCATACCCATCTTATTTCATGCGGTTTAATTAATTCATCAAGCTTGGTCCACAAGTCAACGTTTTTAACATCGTTTTTTTTGTTGGAGGTTTTCCAATTGTTGCGTTTCCAGTTGGGCAGCCACTCGTTTATGCCGTTCATTACATACTTGCTGTCAGTGTACAGAGTTATATTGCAAACGGTTTTTAATGCTTTTAACGCTTCAATTACCGCGGTTAGTTCCATGCGATTATTGGTGGTGTCGGCCGCACCGCCGCTTAATTCTTTTTCAATGTCTTTGTGGCGCAAAATAACGCCCCAGCCTCCGGCTCCGGGGTTGCCGGAACAGGCTCCGTCGGTAAAAATTTCAACTCGTGCCGCCATATTATTCGCTCTTTAAATATTCAGTAAAAAATTCGGTTGTTAAGCTTTCTTGCTCGTCTTCTTCCCGTAATGCACGGGCTACAAATGAGCGCAGTTGATTTTTGGGAATATAAATTCTGAAATCTCTCGGAACCGCTCCTTCCGCGCCGATAACGCCGTTGATGCACAAATCTTCTTCAATATACGGCGATAAAATTATCTGCACATTGGCAAATTTAAGCATACCGCGCGGAGGCAGGCGCAATTCCGGACGGGTGATTAAGTTGGTATGACCGCTGATACCGGTTAAAGCGTCCATTTGGCTGTAATTTAAAAAACGCACCTTGTTATATTCGCTGCCGGTAGATTCGGTAGTGCATGATAAATAAATCTCACGCGCCAGAGCGTTGCTTTGGTTGTGAGCTTGAATGGAAAAACCGATTTTAACATATTTTTCCGGCGGATTATCAATGGTTTTGGGATAAAGCATATCTTCATCGGCGTTTTCTAAAATTTCAAGTGATTTATCTTTAATTTCAAGTTCAATATTCGGCTGCGGACGCTTGCCGAACATACCGGCAATTACCGCATACGGCGCCGGAACATTATTGGAGCCGGAACGAATGTAAATAGTACTGTTGCCGGTGGTCATCAGCGGCGTAATTTCAGATTTCGGAATGTAAGTGGCTATAAAACCATTACCTTCGGAATCGCAACTGATAATATGGTTGCGAACCTTGTTATGGCTTGGAATGGTGCAACCGGAAATGGCGCTTTCAAGCCAACTTAAAAAGCGATGCACATTTTGTACCTTAACTTTGGCTTGGGCAACATCGCCGACTTCGGTATCGCGGGCGCACTCAACACCCCAAATGACAACTCCGCCTTCAGAGTTGCCGAATCCGGAAATGGCTTTGGCTAAATTTTTGCGGTCATCGCGATGAAGCGTGTTAAAATTTTTGCCGGTTGAAACCGCTTGCTTAAAATCAAGAAACAATTCTTCGCTTTGGCGGGTTAAAATAAACTCATCAATAGCATCTTCGCCAAAGTAAATAAGCTTTTGAAAAATATCTTCCGCACGTGACATGGTATTATCTCCGCTCAGTTAAATTTAAATGAAATTTAGCACAACTTGGATAACAAAGCCTTAAATTTGCAAATATTTTTGCAGATGCTCATAATCGGGATAATCGGTTATGTCTCCAAGCAACGTATAAGTCGGCTTTGATGTGAACAATATTTGCGCGGCTTTTTGAATATCTTCGGCACTAACCGCTTCAATACGCTCAACAATTTCAGCAATCGGAATAACCCGATTATACAAAAGCATTTGGCGGGCAATAACCTCAGCCGTTGCCGACGAGCTTTCAAGCGCCATCAGCATACTGGCTTTGAGTTGTACTTTAGCGCGGTTGATTTCAACCTCAGTAACCTTATCTTGCACCACTTTTTTAATTTCGTCCGCCATTACCGGAATAATCTGATTAATTTCAGATCCGGATAATCCGGCGTATATGCCGAATAAGCCATTGGCGGTATGCGAGTTGGTAAAGCTGTAAACGGTATATACCAAGCCTCTTTTTTCACGAATTTCCTGAAACAGGCGTGACGACATGCCGCCGCCGAACAAAGTTGAAAATACTGAAACCGGATAATACATCGGGTTAAAATACTCAACACCCTTAAAGCCGATTAAAACATGAGCCTGCTCAATATCGCGTTTTTCGGTATAAAAGCCGCCTTTGTAAACTTGCGGAGCAGGAGTAAAGAGCTTTTTAGCCCTGAAATCGGCAAGGCGGGCTTCAACCATTTTAACAAACAAGTCATGATTTAAGTTGCCGACCGCAACTACTATCATATTTTCAGCCGCGTAATTGTGCTGCATATACCTGCGTAAATCGTCGGCGGTAAAAGCGCGGACTTTTTCGGCCGGACCTAAAATGGAACGCCCTAAAGGCTGATCAGGAAAGGCTTTTTCTTGAAAATAATCAAAAATTACGTCGTCAGGAGTATCATTGCCCTGTTTAATTTCCTGCACCACCACTTCTTTTTCTTTAACCATTTCATCAGCCGGAAAAGTCGGGTTTGCAACAAAATCAGCAATTACATCAAGCGCAAGTTCTAAGTCATTTTTAAGCATTTTTGCATAAAACGCGGTAAATTCACGCGAGGTATAAGCATTGTTTTGTCCGCCGACGTTTTCAATTTCTTCCGAAATTTGCAAAGAAGTGCGCTTTTTAGTGCCCTTAAACACCATGTGCTCAACAAAGTGCGAAATGCCGTTAATATCATCTGTTTCATAGGCGGAACCGGTGTTTACCCATATTCCTAACGATACGGTTTCATTTTGCGGGCGCTCCGATGTTACAATGCGGAGACCGTTGCTTAATGTGGTTTGTTTTGTTTGCATTTTTACCCTTTATTTAAAATCTAAATTGACAGCATTATATCGTGCGTATAACATAAATCAACCATAATCGTAAAAATAGGAGTTTTAATATGCACAAAAATTGTAAATTTGCCGTAGTGTTGTCAGGCTGCGGCAGAGCCGACGGTTCGGAAATTCATGAAGCAACATGTGCGTTGCTTGCCATCAGCAATGCCGGCTGTTCATATCAGTGCTTTGCGCCGGATATTGAGCAAGCCGCGGTAGTTAACCATTTAACCGGTAAAAGAACAGGCGAAAAACGCAATGTTTTGATAGAATCGGCTCGTATCGCCCGCGGAAATATCAAAAAACTGACTGAATTTAATCCGCAAGACTATAACGCCGTAATTTTTATCGGCGGGGTTGGCGCAATTACCAACTGGTGTGATTTTGCCGTTAAGGCTGATGAATGCATGGTTGAACCATCGGTATACAATGCGGTTATAAACAGTTTTAAGGTTGAAACGGTAATCGGAGCCATGTGTATTGCTCCAGTATTAATTGCCAAAGTTTTAGGCGGCGAGGGCGTTTGCGTTACTATCGGCAATGATAACGAGGTTGCAAGCTTAATTGCCGCTATGGGCGCTAAGCACCAAAACTGCGCTGTTACGGAGGCTTGCGTTGATGAAAAATGCAAAGTGGTGACTACTCCGGCCTATATGCTTGCATCATCAATTTCAGAAGTTGCGCAAGGTGCTCAAAGTATGGTAAAGGAAATACTTGATTTAGTCAAATAACGGACTGGAATGTTATGCGTTTTGTTGATACCCATATCCACTTACAAGATTTTGATACACCGGCGGAAGAAGTTATTAATCTTTTGCGGCAAAACGGCGTTAATAAGTGTATTTGTATTTCAGCTACGGAAGATGATTGGAAAAAAGTCGGTAATTTGGCGCAAAAGTTTCCGCAAACGGTGATACCTGCCTTTGCCGTTCACCCGTGGCATGCGGCAACCACGCAATCAGGTTGGCAAGAACGTTTAGAACAAAAACTCAAAGATTTTCCGCAAGCTTTAATCGGCGAGTGCGGACTTGACCTTTTGAAAGGGGCGGAAATTTCATTGCAACAAAAAGTATTTGAAGAGCATATTGCTCTTGCCAAACAATATAATCGTCCGCTCTTGTTGCATATGGTAAAGGCTTGGAGTTTGTTAAATGATTATTTGAAAATGTTGCCTCAACCATTTGTTTTTCATTCATTTAACGGAAGCTCCGAAATGCTGCGGCAAGTTATCAAATATGACGGCTACATTGCGATAAATGCTAAAATTTTGCAGACAAAGCATGCGGAAGAGGTTATTAAAAGCGTACCGAAAAATCGCTTGCTTTTAGAAACCGATGCTCCATATCAAACTAAAATATCCGATTTGCCGATTTTGTGCGAAAAAATAGCTTTAATCCGCGGCGAGAGGGTTGAAGAAACGGCTGAGAATGTATATAATAACTCATTGAGGATTATAAATTTATGAACGATAAAAGACTTATGCGCACCAAGGCCTTACTTGGTGAAAACGGGGTTAAAAATTTGCAAAACGCCACGGTTATGCTCTTCGGGCTCGGCGCAGTCGGCGGTTATGCGCTTGAGGGCTTGGCACGTGCCGGTATCGGACATTTAATTTTGGTTGATTTTGATGTTTTTGATGAAAGCAATATCAATCGCCAGATTTTGGCATTAAGTTCCACCGTTGGCAAAAAAAAGACGGAGGCGGCCAAACAAAGGGTTTTGGAAATTAATCCAGAGTGTAATGTTGAACTTGAAGATGTTTTTGTAACTGACGAGAATCTCAGTATTTTATTAAATCGCAAGATTGACTATGCTGTTGACGCTATTGATGTGATGAAATCTAAATGCTCTTTGATGTATGAGCTTTACAAACGGCAAATTCCGTTCATCAGCTCAATGGGGGCGGCGCTTAAAACCGATGCTTCGTGCATTAAAACAGCCAAGCTCTCGCAAACGGTCAATTGTCCGATGGCGCGTTGTATTCGGCAAAACTTAAAAAAGCGCGGTGTTGATTTAAGCAAAATAGATTGTGTTTTTTCGTCGGAACAATGCAATTTGCCGGAAGGAGCAATTAGTAAAAATCCTCAGGGCGGTAAAAATATTTTAGGCTCACTGCCTACCATTACCGCTATTTTCGGCTTAACCATCGCCAATAAAATAATTGGAGATATTGCAAGAGGAAGGTGATTTATGCAACATAATTCGGCGGACTATAAGGACTATAAAATTAAAATTGTGGTACTAGGACGCCGAAAGTCAGGCAAAACAAGCTTTATTCGTCTGATAACCGGCAAAAATGCCGATATTGACGGCAAGCCGTCAGCTCTCGCCGTTGGAACATATGAAATACCGCAACAAATGTATCCGATAGGTTCGTTATTGTGGTTTGATACTCTAGGTTTCAGCGGTGATAATAACAGCATAAAAAATCAGCTTACCGCTTTGACTCCGGTTTTAACCGCCGCCGATGTGGCGGTTTTGGTATGTGAAGGCGATAAAATCGGCAAGATAGAGCGCTCTGTAATTACTGATTTAGAACTTAAAAAAATTCCGTTGATTGTGGTGTTTAACAAAGCCGATACTCATCATATCAGCGACACAGTTGGAGCAATTGCCGTAAATTCAACTGATTTATCATCACGTGATAAAGTTTTACAGGAATTAAAAGAGGCTTTAATCAGAGTTTGTCCAGAGGATTTACTGGTGCCGCCGGTTTTGCTCGGCGATTTAGCGCCAAGCGGCGGGCTGATAGTCATGGTGGTTGCAAATGACTATAAAGCTCCGCAAGGGCGGTTGATGCTGCCGCAAATGCAGGCTATTCGCGATTGTATTAATCATAATCAACAGATTTTAACCGTTACGGAAAAAGAATACTCCAACACATTGAATAAATTGAAAAATCCTCCTGACTTGGTGATTTGCGATTCTGATTTGGTGACGGCTATGGTTGCGCAAACGCCGCCTTATGTTAAATGCACCACCTTTGCGGTTTTAACCGCCCGTATGCAGGGTGATTTGCAACAAATGACCGATGGCGCTTTGGCATTATGGAAACTTAAAAACGGCGATAAAGTATTAATTGCGGAACCGTTCAGACCCGATGAATTAAAAGATGATGTCGGTACGATTAAAATTCCACGACAAATATCCGAAAGAACCGGTAAAGATTTAATAATTGAGCATTTCTTCGGCTCTGATTGTCCGTTCGGACTTGAAAATTACAATCTGGTAGTGCATCGCGGACTGTATCTTTCCAGCCGGAGAGCCTATATAGCGGAGCAGAGCAGGTGCGCTAAGGCAAATGTGCCTTTAACCAATTACAGCGTTTGCATTTCAGAGCTGAACGGAGCGCTTGAAACCATATTGCGCCCGTTTCCGAACACTTTGGAACGCTATAAACGCCGCCGTGATGAAATTTTTACACCCAAACGGCAACCATAACTTTTATGCATTGCATAAAAGTGTTGATATTGTTGCGTTTTTTATCTTTTGAGCTATTATTTGTCATATTTTACTTTTTAAAGGATACTTAAATGCAGCAAACACCTAAAGGATTACGCCTGCAAATTGCTTTGTTAGGGCGGGTTAATGCCGGAAAATCAAGTTTTTTGAACTTGGTTACCGGTCAAGATATTTCTATTACCTCTGATGTTGCAGGAACTACCACCGATGTGGTTGAAAAAGCGCAAGAGCTTTTGCCGATTGGACCGGTTTTGTGGCTGGATACCGCAGGTTTTGGCGATGAAACCAAACTTTCGGACAAACGACTTGAAAAAACGTTAAAGGTTTTAGACCGCGCCGATGTGGCGGTTTTGGTTTGTGAAGGTGATAAAATCGGCAAAATTGAACGCGCCATAATAGAGCAGGTGGAGGCTAAAAAGCTTCCTCTTATTGTGGTATTTAATAAGGCCGATATTCGCAAAGTGAAAAATCCGGAAGGAGCTATTGTTGTAAATTCATTGGATAAAAGTTCGCGAGACAAAGTTTTAAACGAACTGAAAGCGGCTTTAATTAAAGTATGTCCGGAAGATATGCTTAATCCGCCGGCATTGCTCGGCGATTTAGCGCCTCAGCACGGTACGGTAGTAATGATTGTGCCGATAGATTACGAGGCACCGAAAGGGCGGATTATTTTGCCGCAGGTGCAGGCTATTCGCGATTGTTTGGATTATAATCAGACGGTGATTGTGGTAAAAGAAAACGATTACGCGGCAACATTACAAAACTTAAAGAAAGCGCCTGATTTGGTGGTTTGCGATTCGCAAGTGGTCAATAAAATGCTGGAGGAGACTCCGCAACAGGTTAAATGCACAACATTTTCAGTTTTAATGGCGCGCTTAAAAGGCGATTTAGATAAATTGACCCAAGGAGCGGCGGCTATTTGGAAGTTAGAGGACGGTGACAGGGTTTTGATTGCCGAATCGTGTACTCATCATGCCATGAAAGATGACATCGGTACGGTTAAAATTCCTAACTTGTTAAAGCTGAAGACCGGCAAAGATTTGATTATTGACCATGTTTCAGGCTGCGAATTTCCGTATAATTTAGATAAATATAACTTAGTTATTCAGTGCGGCGGCTGTATGCAAAATCGGCGAGAAATACTATCGCGCATAAATAAGTGCGAACAAGTTAATGTGCCGATTACCAATTACGGAATTTGTATTTCAGAGCTGAACGGCGTTTTAGCAAGAGTTTTAGAGCCGTTTGGAAATATTTATCACCGTTATTAAGCGCAAAAAGCCCCAAAGTGATTTTTTGCCGTAACTTCAGATTGTTATTGTAAAAAACGATACAAAACGATACAAAACGATACATTTTTCTTCTTGTGAAGATGGATTGATTAATTCTAATATAAAACAGGATTGATTTTAATATTAAATAAGGAGAAAACAATGCAAGGAAAAACAAATTCAAATCTTAAAAGCACCGGTGGCGGGGCAACCGTTACCGCGGTGAATAAAACCGGCGCGGCTATCAGCCAAGGCGATAAAGTATGGATTAACAGCAATGTTCAGACCGCGGGCGGCAATTATAAGCTAGACAACTATGGTGGTGGCTATTCAAGGTGTCCAGTTATCAGCCGTACAGGTAATTTCGGGTGGAATTACTCCTCGCTTTTAAGTATCGGAGCGGAGTCGGCGACCAGTGTCGGTAGTTTTAACGCATCGTCACAATGTATTAGATACTTATCTGCTAATAGTATGTTTATTGATAACAATAGGGTTGATGATACTGCGCAGTATGCTATGGGGAGTTATCGTTTTCCAGTCGGCAATGATTTATGCTATGGATACGACCAAGGAACTAATAATGCCCATTTTTACAAAATAAATATGGCTAACGGTGAAGTTTTACAAACGTGGAATATGGCAACTGCTCCCTCGTTTATTATGGATAACTGTATGGCTCTAGTCGGCGATAAGATTTATGACGTGAACGGCTCAAAGTATTATGAGCTTGGCGAAAGTCCCTCAGTTACCGAAAGCACTTATACTTGGGCTAATAAAAACTCCTCGTTATACCCTGCAGGAGTAACCGCGGACGGCAAGTATATTATCTGCTCAACTAATAAGTATTTTTCTAATGATAGTGGCGTTGGCAGTTTGCGATTGGTTGAAGTAGTAGACAGTTCGCACCTTAAATGCCTGCAACAGACGGAAATGCCCGCGGATTTACAGCAGTTCTACAACGCAAATTGTCGTATAGTGTTTAATCCGTATACAGGAATTTTGACGATTGCCGTATACAAAAGTACCGTGTATGCGGTTATGAAATATGCCGGCGGAGTTTGGAGTAAGCTACCTTTTGATTTGAGCGGTTTTTTAGGCACGGAGTTTTGGCTTAAAGGTTCAATAACTGTTTCAGACGATTTAAGCAGAGCCTGCGTAAACTACAGCAAAAACGTTACTTCAGCTGATTCCACGTATTGGGCGCAGATTGTAAACATGAGCAATACAAGCGGCTATGCGGCGGTGCCGTACAAGGCTTATAACGTAACGGCGGACACAATCACCGGCTATGCTAAAGCCGCGGTAAGTGCCGGCGAGTCATTTGAGGCAAATGTGGCAAGCGCTGAATAAAAACAGACTAAAGGCGGAAAGGAAAGGGG
>JAJWCP010000050.1 GCA_021617435.1 Pseudomonadota bacterium | reverse complement strand
GTATTTTTTTGTGAAGTATCGTAAAATTGTAGTTTTTTTATTTTAAATATGAGATTATACTCTCGCTTATGAAAAAATTGAACCTGTATATTTTAAAGCAAATTTTAACCGGCTTTTTGTTGGTGTCGTTTTCATTGCTTGCCATGCTATGGCTCACGCAATCGTTACGTTTTGTGGAAATGGTTACCAATAAAGGTTTGCCGCTTTATTTGTTTGTTGAGCTCACGTCGTTATTAATGCCGCGATTGTTTTCCATTTTGTCGCCGATAGCGCTGTTTGCCGCGGTGATGTTTGTTTATAACCGCATGCAGACAGACCGCGAGTTGGTAATTATGCAGGCGGCGGGCATCAGCCCGTGGAGCAATGCCAAGGCAGCGTTTTATATGGGTTTTTTACTTTCGTTATTCGGCTTTTATGTGCAAAGTTACGCTATTCCTGGGGCGGAAAACACTTTCCGTAATTTAGAATGGGAAATAAAAAATAACGTATCGCATTTAATGTTCCGCGAAGGCGAATTTACCACCATGCAAAACGGCATGACGGTGTTTATTTCCAAACATGAAGCTGACGGCTCCGTATCGGGCATTTTATTAAATGATGAGAGTAATCCGCAGAGCCGTGTTACTTTGTCGGCGGAGCACGGGCGCATTGTTTATACCGCCGCCAGTCCGCGCATTATTTTAATTAAAGGCATGCGGCAAGAGGTCAGTCGTGACGGCGCGCAGTTTTCATCATTAAAGTTTAATCGCTATTCAGTTGATTTGGGAGCGGTTGGCGACAAAAAAATCAGGTCGGCCTCCGTGCGTGAAAAGTCTTTAAACGAGTTGCTTTCTGCCAGTAATGATACATCGCTTCCCGATGATTTAAAACGTAAATATATTGTGGAAGGTCACCGCCGCATTATCACTCCGTGGTATAATCTGCTTTTTGCCTTGCTTGGTTGCACTGGATTGTTAATCGGAGCGTTTAATCGCCGCGGGCAAACCAAAATCATCTCGCTTTCGGTACTTTTGATGATTTTAATTCAGGGCAATGATTTGATTTTAACCAATTTGGCGGGGCGCTCGCTTTATTTTGTGCCGATGTTATACGCCAACTGCCTGCTGCCGTTTGCTATTTGCTTATATTTGTTGTTCTTTTATTCGCCCTATACTTTTGCCCGCAAACACAAACCACAATTTGAGGCTGATGTTTAATGAGTAGTTATGTTAAAAAAATATGGGCAGCAGTATTATGTTACTCCGTCTTTCAAGTCGGCACGCCTTTTCCCGTTAATGAGACTGAAAAAACTCCGGTTGCCGCAGAGGTCTTGAAAAAAAAAAACGTTAAGCCGTTTATTAAAACCGAGCCGTTAAATATAACTGATTTGGCTCCGCAAAAATCTGATGAAGAGCCTAATATTTATTTTAATGCCGATGAGCTGATTAATGATGATAAAAATAAAGCAATTCAGGCAATCGGTGACGTCGTGGTCAAGCGCGAGGGCTTAACTCTTTATGCCGACAAGCTTATTTATCGTAAGTCAACCGATAGTCTGCAAGCAGTTGGTAATGTGCGGCTTGAGGAGCAAAACGGCAATGTGGTTTATGCCGATAACGTTGAACTTTCTAACAAAATGACTCGCGCGGAGATGAATAAAATTAAAGCCGTTTTGCAAGACGAGAGTAAATTATGGGCAGAGCACTTTCATAAAAAAGAAAATAATAATAAGGTAATGCGCAAAGCCGTGTATACGCCGTGTGATTTTTGCGAGGGTTCTGAAAATCCGCTTTGGCAGATTAAGGCTCGCAAAGTTACCCATGATGCCGAGTCTAAAGATATTAACTATAATGATGCGTTGCTTGAGTTTAAGGGCGTTCCGGTATTTTACACTCCGTTCTTTTCACATCCTGACCCTACGGTAAAGCGGCGTTCCGGTTTTTTAGTACCTAACATCGGTAGTAGCAATTATTTGGGCGGAACTTTGCAGGTAAATTATTTTTGGAACATCAATCCGCATACTGATGTTTTGTTTTCACCTATTTTTACCACTGATAAAGATGTGGTTTGGGGCGGTCAATACCGGCAATATTTTAATAAAGGTTACGTTGATATGTCAGGCAGTTATTTGCGCGATAATAATGATACGCGTCCTGAAAACCGCGGAAACCTATTTGCTTATGGTCGCTACGAAATTAATGATTATTGGGTTGCAGATACTAACTTGAATTACACGTCAGATACGCTTTATTTAAAAGAGCTTGATTTGGAGCACGATGATGACGCGTGGTTAATGTCTAATGCTCGCTTGCAATATTTTAACAATCGTGATTACGCCGCGATAGAAGCTTATTATTACAAGCTGATAAGTTATGATTTGCGTCGCAGCAACAATTATGAATACGAACGCCGCAAGTATAATCGTCCGTTTGTGGCGCCGGTGACTGATTATGAAAATATCAGCGATGTAAACTCGTTGGGAGCATACTGGAAAAATAATTTCAGCATGGCCTCGGTTTATCATGAAGAAGATGCGCAAACTCAGCGCTTATCTATGATTAACGCTTGGGTTTTGCCGTGGACAAGTCCGTTCGGCGAGCGCTATAAGATTCAGGCATCGTTAAAATCAGATTTGTACTATGTTGATAAATATCAGGCTGCAAGCCGTGATAATGCCTATAGCGGCGAAGTAATCCGCACATTCCCGCAGGTCGGGGTTGAGTGGCGGCTTCCGTTTGTAAAGGCAACTGAAAACACCCGCCAAATTTTAGAGCCGATTGTTGTTGGTGTGTTGGCGCCTAATGGCGGTAATATGCCCGATAAAATTCCTAATGAAGACAGTGAAGACGTTGAGCTTGACGATACCAACATTTTAAGCTTAGATCGATATTCCGGTTATGACCGCAATGATACCGGCAGCCGCGTCAGTTACGGTTTTAACTGGAGCTCGTACGGAAATATTATGGGGCGCACCTCCGCCTTTATTGCGCAAAGCTATCAGTTCAGCAATCATAGCAGTTTTACAGGCAATATTGATAACGAGGGGCATTTTACCGATTATGTCGGACGCATTTATGCCGCGCCATCGCAATATTTAGACTTGGATTATCGTTTCCGCCTAGGTAAAGACGACCTAAAAGTTCAGTATAGTGAATTAGGCGCGCGGGTCGGCAGCAGCATGTTGAGCTTGTATGCTTCATATATTTATCTGCAAGAAAATCAAAATTCGTCAGAGTACTTTAAAGAGCGTAAAGAACTGTATACTTCCGTAAAGGCGGCTTTAACGCGTGACTGGTCGGTGAGCGTATACAATCGTCAAGATTTAGCTGACAGTCGTCGCGGTTCGTTGGAGCATGGCGGTAACTTGATTTATGAAGATGAGTGCTTTATGTTTATAACCACGGTTAAACGCTCTAATTCAAACAACCCTGAATTAGATGACGGTTATGAATTTAATTTTACTTTTTATCTTAAAACTTTGGGCGGCTTGGGCGCCTAGTATAAGGAGAAAATTTATGTTGCGATTGTTAATTGTTTCGGCGGCGGTTTTATTTAGCTTTAACGCTATGGCAGAGCAGGCGGATATTGAGGCTATGGACGCGGCGGCGCGCAGCGCGCAAGGCTCATCGGTTATGTTTAAGGCTCAAAATCCGCAAGAGGCAATGGCGCGCCGTGAAGAAGAAATCAGACGCCGACAAGCTTATGAAGAGCACATGCGTCGTGAGGAAGAGGCTCGCCGCGAGGAGCAAATGCGCCAAATGGAAGAAGAACGCCGCAAAGCCTTACGACCGGTTAATTTGTTTGGCAACGGCTTAAAAATTTTTGCGGAAGTCAATGGCGAAATTATCACCAGTCGCGATATGCAGGACAGGGTCAACGCCTTTGTCGCCACTACTCAGATTCCGGTTAATAATCAAACCAAAGATATGATAATCGGCAAAGTGCTGCAGTCGGCGGTGGATGAAAAAATTAAACTGCAAGAGGCGGAAAAAAACGGCGTTAAAATTACGGAAGCCGATTTGGATAAAGGTATGGAAAACTTTGCCAAAGCTAATAACGTTTCGGTGGCAAAGCTCAAAAAAATGCTTGCGGAAGCGGAGGTTAAAGAGAGTGTTTTCCGCTCGCAGATGAAGGCGGAAATGGCTTGGACGCGCTTGGTTCAGCGTAAATCGGCGCAAGAAGTTAACATTTCGCAATCTGAAATTAACAGCGCCATGGAAGCGGTTGCCAAAGATATAAAAATGCAAAAATTTATGGTTTCGGAAATTGTTATTCCGCAAAAACAGGCCAAACATATTTCTGATTTGGTTGAAAATTTGCGCCATGACCCGCGTTTTGAGCTGTATGCTATGCAGTTTTCGCAAAGCCCGAGCGCTCCGAACGGCGGCAGACTTGGCTGGGTTAACAAAGGGCAGTTGGCGGAACCCTTGGAAAAAGCGCTGTTAAACATGAAAGAGGGCAATATTTCAGACCCGATTTTGCTTGGTACAGATTATTACATTCTGCGTCTTGAAAAAGTTTATCGCCCCGGAACCGACAAAGCTCCGGAGGTGACTGAAGCGGAAGTAAAAAACATGCTTGAAAATAAAAAGACTGATGAAGTTGCCACCAAATATCTGCGTGATTTACGCAACCGCGCTATTATTAACCGCAAAGATTAAACTAAAAGCGAGACGGTTATGGAATTTGCGCTTTCATTAAAGGAAACGGTTGAGCAGTACGGCTTAATGGCTAAAAAATCATTAGGACAAAATTTTTTGCTTAATTCCAATATTACCGATAAAATTATCCGCCTTTCGCTTGAAAAACAGGGCTTAAAAGATTTTAGCTCCCGCTATGTGTTTGAAGTCGGTCCCGGCCCGGGGGGATTAACCCGCGCAATTTTAAGCAACAGCCCCTTAAAATTAACGGTAGTGGAAATGGATGAGCGCTGTATTAAAATTATGGAAGACCTGCGCGATTCGTTAAATACCCCGCTTGATATTATAAATGCCGATGCTTTAACCTTAAATTTTGCCGCAATGGAGCAGGCGCCGCGGCAGGTCATTAGCAATTTGCCGTATAATATTTCCGTGCCGTTATTGACCGGATGGCTTAAAAATATGCGGGCTTATGAAGCCTTAACTTTAATGTTTCAAAAAGAAGTTGCGGAGCGGATTATGGCAGATACCGGCACCAAAAGTTATGGTCGCATTTCCGTTTTGGCGCAGCTTATTTGCCGCGTTAGCAAATTGCTTGACTTAAATCCGGAATGTTTTGTTCCGGCGCCCAAAATTTGGTCAAGCGTGTTGTTGTTTCAGCCGCTTGTCGCGATTCCCTCAGCTGAGCTTTTAAGCAAGGTTGAAATGCTGACAGCTGCCGCTTTTGGACAGCGCCGCAAAATGGTGCGCCAAAGCTTAAAATCAGTGGCTGGCATAGAAAAAGCCTGCCATGCCGCCGGAGTTGAATTAACCGCGCGGGCGGAAAATATCACTCCCGAACAATACTTACTCATAGCGCAAAATTTATAACATTTTGTCAAAAAAATAACTTGATTACTGCTCGCGGCTGTGTTAGGTTATTAACCTAAACCAATTTTTTTAAAATTATGAATAAAGAAATGAATGTAGTTCTCTCTGAGAGCTATATCTGCAGAAAACTGCGGATGTGCAATGCCGCCTTTAAGGCTGCTTATGAACGTCTGAAAGAAGAAGGAAATGTGGAACAGTATCGTTTAGCGGTTTTGGACACGCCGCTGGCGTTGCTTGACCCTAAGATGGTCGCCCGCTTCAAAGATGTTATCGGGCGTCGTTATCAACTGGATCCAACCAGAAGGTTGCTGTTTCCACGCCCAACAATCCGTCAATGGGTATTTGACCTTGCCGGTGACTATCAGCCGGATGATATTCTGGACTACTTGTCTCAGGCTTCCGGCGCCAAAGTTTCAGAGTTGCGTACTTCCGGTATAGAGAGCACCTTGCTTGACAGACCATTCCTGATTGATCTCGTAGATCACCTGGAAGAGGTTACCGGCAAAGTATTGCAGAACCCGAAAGAGAAGTATTACCCATTGAGGTATCTGGGCAATGTGAAGTTCACTGACCTTGCCGACTACTTTTCGCCAAAGGGGTCTGAAAGAATCAAGCTTATCCGCCGCCACTGTGGTTTGGTATAAACCGGCGGCTTGATGCAAAGTAAAAAGAGGATGTTTCATAAAAGAACTCCTCTTTTTATTTTTTAAATATTTTAATCTCTGATACGCCACCAGATAGTGATATGCCACAAGATAGCGGTTTCAACGGCTGAAGTTGCGCCGGCTTGCGCCGTGCAAATTTCGTAAATGTTATCTAATGTCACGTCTTTTAAGCACTTACGGCCGGCAATGCAAAAAGTGTCGCCGTATAGATAAGCTTTTGCAGATGATGTGCCATGTTCGCTAATGGTGTTAAGATATGAAATATTACCGGAATTTTCTTTGGCAAGTGTAATAAAGGTGCGGCATCTTTCTAATTCATCGGCTGATTTGGTACTTGGAGTATCATAGCTTGAGAGCAATATACTTTTACTGTCTGATGACATAACAATCTTCCAGAGCATACCGAAAATATCACGAAGATATTTGGGGTCGGCTGTAACCATCTCGCTTGGAATTTCGCCCATTTTTACCAAATATGATACTAAAGAAGTTGCAACGTTATTTTGTGAATAAATATTGTCAAAACTATGCGCATTGCGCGCCACGGCATTAATCACCGTGTTCATCTGTTCGGAATATTTATTGAGCTTATACTTGAACAAGGCTTTGCTGTAACCGCTGATAGTGCCAATACTTAATACTCCTATTATCGCTAAAACTCCTAACATCTCCACCATAGACCGACCTGCACACAAGCTGTCATTCTCAAACTTGAACGATGCGTTATTCCTCCTTCTGTCACACTCCGACTTGATCGGAGTGTCCAGGTCAAATAAAGAAGCAAATTTGTTCCACCTGGATATTCGGGTCAAGCCCGAATATGACGATGTGTGGTGTAAAAAGCGGCTGAAATATGATTTTATCATCAAAAATCTCCTCAAAAAGTTAAATTTAAGAAGATTTTAGCTCGCGTTTTTTTTTTGCAATATTTACGAGTCCGTGCTGTGTATAAGTTGCATCGGGCAAATTAAAACTTTATGTTTGGGTTAATTGAAAGCCCTTAAAACAAGATTACTTCAATAACGCGTAATTTAATTTTGATTTTAAGGAGAAAAATAATGTTACATGGTGTTCGTTACCCTACATTGGCGTTTCATACCGGCGGCGCCGGACAATCTGATGACGGTATTCCCCCGCAGCCGTTTGAAACTTTTTGCTATGATTCGGCTTTGATGCAGGCTAAAATTGAAAACTTTAACGTAATTCCTTACACATCTGTATTGCCGAAAGAATTATACGGTAATATCGTGCCGGTAAACAAAGTGGTAAATCAGTTTAAACACGGCGCGGTGCTTGAGGTTATTATGGCCGGAAACGGCGCCAATCGCAATAATCATAAAGCCATTGCCACCGGTGTCGGCATTTGTTGGGGTAAAGATAAAAAAGGCGAGCTTATCGGTGGTTGGGCGGCAGAATATGTTGAATATTTTGACACTCCGATTGATGATGAAATTGCCGAAGGTCATGCCCGCATGTGGCTTAATAAATCGCTTAATCACGAGCTTGAAATAAGAGGAGTTGAAAAACACAGCGATTTTCAAATTTTCCATAATTATTTAAATATAACACAACAGTTCGGATATTGTTTAACTTGTTTGGGCTTTTTGAACTTTGAACATGCCGAACCCGCTAAGGCCGAATAATTTTAAGGGGCGGAAAAATGTTAAAAAATAAGCAAAAGACACAAGGCGCAATTCCGGCGGTAGGGGCAAAACCCTCTTCCGGCTTGGGCGTATGGGCGCTGGCGGCGATTGTTGTCAGCTCCATGATTGGCGGCGGCATATACAGCCTGCCGCAGAACATGGCGGCCGGAGCTTCAGCCGGCGCCGTGCTGTTGGCATGGATAATCACCGGTTTCGGTGTTTATTTTATTGCCAATACATTCCGTATTTTATCGGAAGTAAAGCCGGATTTAACCGCCGGTATTTATATGTACAGCCGCGAGGGATTCGGTTCTTATGCCGGATTTACCATCGGGTGGTCGTATTGGTTGTGCCAAATTTGCGGCAATGTCGGCTATGCCGTAATTACCATGGATGCTTTGAATTACTTTTTTCCGCCCTATTTTGCCGGAGGAAATAATTTAATTTCCATTATCGGCGGGTCACTTTTAATTTGGTGCTATAATTTTTTGATTTTGCGCGGTATAAAACAAGCAACCGTTATCAATATTATCGGCACGGTCGGTAAAATTGTGCCGTTGATTTTGTTTATTATAATTGTGTTGTTTGCCTTTCACAGTGACAAATTCAGTTTTGATTTTTGGGGTGAAAATATGGCAACCCGCGCTAAACTTGGCGGCTTGTCCACACAGGTAAAAAGCACCATGCTGGTTACTTTATGGGCGTTTATCGGCATTGAGGGCGCGGTGGTTATGTCTAAGCACGCCAAAGCCCCGCAAGACGTGGGCAAAGCAACATTGCTCGGCTTTTTGGGTTGTTTGGCTATTTATGTTATGCTCTCATTATTGCCGTTCGGTTATATGACACAGGCTGAATTAGCGGCGGTGCCGAACCCTTCAACCGCCGGAATTTTAGAAAAAATTGTCGGTTCATGGGGCGCATGGTTAATGAATATCGGTTTGCTGATTTCGGTTTTATCAAGCTGGCTGGCATGGACGATGGTTACGGCGCAAATTCCGCAAGCCGCCTCTGAAAACGGCACTTTCCCGAAAGAATTTGCTTCTGAAAATAAAAACGGCGCTCCGAATGTTTCATTGTGGGTTACAAGCTCCATAATGCAGGTGTTTATGCTGTTGGTTTATTTTTCCGGCAATGCGTGGAACACAATGCTCAGCATTACCAGCGTGATGGTGCTTCCGGCTTATTTGGCAAGTTGCGCTTATTTGTGGAAAATTTGCGAAGATCATGAATATCCGACCGGCGCTTATGTGCGTCGTTCAACAGCCTTAATGTCAGCCGTTATCGGCTCGTTGTATGCGCTGTGGCTTATTTATGCCGCCGGTTTACAATATTTGCTGATGGCAATTGTGTTTATGGCGTTGGGTATTCCGGTTTATATTTGGGCGCGCAAACAAAATAGTAAAGGCGAACAAGTGTTTACCAAAAATGAACTTATTTTAGCCGCGATTTTGGTAATTATTGCGCTGTTTGCAATTTATGCGATGGCAACCGGCATTGTCAAAGTTTAAATGGACAAATTGTATTTGACAAAAAGCATTAGAGCTGTTATAAAAACAAATACTAGAGATTTTTATGTTTAATATTTAAACAATATAATTATGAGAAAAAATTTGATAGAAATCCTCAAAAGCAACGATTACCGAGGATTTAAGGAGCTTTTAGGTTCCGATGAAATAGGCAAGGTATCGGAGAATGAAGAAATGGAGTTTTTCAAGACTGCTCCTGCGCACTGGCAGAAAGCATACCTCCGAGTGACCTGGCTGCGTCCGCAAGCTGAAAAGTGCCTGATGATTACCGGCTCGCAAGAAATTCTGAAATGGTCGTACAAAGAATGGGGCTTCTGGCGCGAAAATGTGCTTTGGGCATTTTTTACCGCATCGCCGTCAACCGCCACAAAAGTCCTGAAGTGCTTTGACGAGTACCCTGGAGCAGAGGCTGAACTTGCGATGGTGCGCCGCAATAACGTCAATCTTCTCAAGGCGTGGCTTGAAAAATACCACACCCTTGCCGAAGATTCAGAGCGCTATCTGGAAGAACATCCTGAGGCGCAAAGCCTGAAGAGCGAATATGTAAACTACACGCTCATGAGGCAGACGGAGCAGCTCTAAATCTAAGCAATTAAAAAGGCTTCTTGGCAGAAAACCCAAGAAGCCTTTGGCTTTTTAAATTATACCGATTACATATCCAAAGCTTTGCGATAGGTATCCAACAAAAATTCTTGTTCGTCACGGTCGGCGGCGTTCATTTTGCGCAATTTTAAAATCGCGCGCATAATTTTAACGTCAAAACCGGCGCTTTTGGCTTCTGCAAAAACTTCGCGAATATCGGTGGAAATTTCTTTTTTATCTTCTTCCAATTTTTCAATACGTTCAATCAATGAACGCAATCTGTCGGTAGCAATGCCTCCAACTT
>JAJWCP010000049.1 GCA_021617435.1 Pseudomonadota bacterium | reverse complement strand
ATGGTGAGATGTTAAAGTATTTGCAGTATCGGTTTGGCAAAGATTTTATTGAAAGATGCAATAAATACGCGTGGAAACATGGCGAGGACGTTACGCCAAGGCTTAAACAAGAACACAATGCTGAGGATATGAATGAGCCGATATATTCCGGTCGGCAGTTGGCGTTAGAGCGGTATGCCTCACATCCGCGGAACGACTTAGAAGCGCGGAATATTGTGTTCGGGACGTTAAAGTTTGCTAAAGCGTGGCAATATGCAAAAGAGTTTGGATTTGTACATAGATTTCACAAAGCGGAAGACCAGAAATATTTTGATGATTATGGGGTTGAGCGGGGCGAGTTATTTACGCTAAACCCTGTAGATCAGATAGAAACGATAGTGATACCTGACAAGAATGAATATTTAGGCGTGGAGCTGAATTTAAAGACAAGAAGTTTTGATATCCCGCTAGAAGACGAAATGTGGATGGGGTATGCGGAGAGATTCAGAGCGGCGAGTATGCCCAAAGAAGTAAAGTTAAGCGAGCGGCGCATAAATATTTTGCGGGATGCGAAGATGAACAGCGGGCGAGCGATAACGTATATGCCGGTAGGTTTTAATATACCAAGTTCAGAGTTGGAAAAGTATAAGAACAGAGAACCGGCTGAGCTTGAAGATGTTTTATTAAGTCCGATGACGCCGATACGGGAAGGGTATCAGGAGCATAAAAAGCAGAAAGGCTTATCAGAAGAAACCGAGAAGAGATGTTATGCGGCGCTTGATAGGGCGGCAAACATTGCGCGCACGCTGAGGGCGGAAGATAATAAAGATACCCAGTCACAACAACCAACTCATAACCATACCACCACCAAGAGCAATAATAATACCGGCAGAGAGTGAGGGGTTTGTTTGTTGAGCAAGAGACCACCCCGGCGGCGTTGCGACGCCACCCCTCCATAAAGGGAAATTAATGGTTCTTGGTAAAAATTACATTTGCTGGCTGCGCATTAATTGCCACTCTTCAAACCGGCGCTGTTTTTTAGGCGTATAATCAGGGTTAAAAATGCTCTTTTGATAATTAATTTTCGGGTGTGAAATACGCGATAATTCCAAAAGGGAGTGAATAGCCCAATTTGTTTCATACGGGCGGTTAAGATAATCAGTAAAATTTTTCACAAACTCAGCGTTGTCAGCTTTATAAGTATCTGAAAGCCACAGGATAAACGGAATTTCAAGGCTGCGCGGGTCTTGCGAGGAATCGGCATGGCGATAACCGTCACCATATTTAGAAACGCTCTCGGCGTGGTCAGAGAAGTATAAAATAAATGATGCGGCATCTTTGTTTTTAGATACGCGTTTGAAAATTTCAGATAACATATAATCAGTGTAATGCAGGCTTTTTACGTAAGTAATGTAACGGTCATCAACTTCTTCATCATTAAATGTAAATTCAGGATTGTTTTTTTGATAATCGGGCGGATAACGGTCTTCATACAAGCGGTGCGAGCCCATTAAATGCAAGAAGATAACCTTGCGAGGGGCACTGTCGGCTAATGCTTTGTCAAGTTCCGGTAACAGGTCTGAGTCAAGCTTATATTCTGAAAATCCGGCGCTCCATTTTTTGAACTGATTGATAAACACCCGATGCTTAACGCGTTGCAACAGGTGAGAATAGTTATCAAACAAGCCGTACATAGAGTGAGCGGAAATCCAATAAGTTTTAAAACCGGCGGCATTATAAAAATCAATTAAGCCGGGTTCTGCCCAAATTTTTTCACGGTCGCGGTTTTCTTCCGCCAGTGTGAGCACTTTTTCAAGCACGATAGCTGTTTGCGCTGATGGACTGGTAACATCGGTAAAAGTATAAAGCTTATCTTTGATGCTATCTGCAAACGGAGTGGTTTTAACGGTGTTGCCGTAAATTGAGAGCTCTGGGCGGTAGGCGCTTTCACCGATAACAATAACATGAACTTGCGGCTTGTCAGATAGCTTGGTGGTTATATCTGATAAATCAAACTGCCGCATTCTTTGGCTGCGCTCGTTAAAATCTTTAACATCGTTATAAGCATCGGCAATGTTGCGGTCATATTGCGGAAGTTCTTTGTAATAATCATAGATGAACATGCCGATAATTACAAAAATAAGCGCCAGAGGAAAGATTGCGTACAAAGTAATGGCGGAAGTTTGGTGTTTAAGCGATAAATAAAAGCGATACGGAATACCAATAAACAACAGGCACAGCATCGGCGCGGCTGACAAAACAATTCCGAACAAGGTTTTAAGGTTGAGGCTGTCGCCGACAAACTGAGCGGCAATGCGCGGATCAGTGTTGAGCATGGTAATAACTGAGGCATAACTTACACGCTCGCCAAACATAATATAATGCTCAATTTCAAGTAGGTTAAACGCAAATAACGGTAGGGCGATAGCAATAAAAAACAGGTGACGCCATTTGTTTTGCGGCAGACTCATTAGAGCTAGAGCCAATAAGGCGGATAAAATTAAACCATATAATGAAGAGTTGGAAAATATGTAATAGGTTGACCATTCGCGCAAAGATTCAAAAATAAACAACAAGCAAATAGCGCAGTAAAAAGCGGTGGTTACTTTGGTAAAACTCCAAATAAATGCAGTAAAAGCCAAGAATTTGTTTTTGATTAGAAAAATAAGATTTTTAATTTTGAGTTTAATATTAGTCATCGCTTTTCAAATGGTAGTTTGTTTTATTTTTTTGTATTATTGCCACAAAAAATTGCCGATGTAAAGAGTCAGCTCTTTAATATCAGCAGTTTTTGTTATTGATATAAAAACACCCCGTGATTTTTTTAATCACGGGGTGAGTCCTAAAATCAGTCGTTGACTTTACAGGCCGTATTTACAGCCTTTATATGTGCCGGAACCGGACACGAGCGTGGTTTCACCACCGCAGTTAATGTAATCACATTGTCTGGATGGATTAATACTTGCCGTAATCTTATAATTAGGACATACGTTGTTGAAGTTTTTAACTCGGTTGGCAACATCGGTTAAAACATTTAGACAAGCGTTCTTCATTTCCGGTATAGTCGGGTTTAATGGAGCCAGATTACCCAAACGGAAGCAACCGTCGCTCCATGAGCCGATAGAGGTGTAATCGGTGCAGCTTGAACGACATTTTTTGCTCAAAATGGCATCGCCGCATCTATAGCCTACGGCTTGCACCGGTCCGTGTGTCGGGCCGCTATTAGGCGCTGTGCAACATGTTAACCATGAATTTGCCGCTAATTTAGCCTCACTTTCAAGAGATGATTTAGCACTTGCGCAACTTACGCATTTATCGGTATCCAAATAGTAATTTGTATTACAGCCGGTAAGTTTAAACTTGCTTTTATCGCTCGGGCAAGTCGAGCATACGCCGTTGGCAGGACATTTGCTTAAAGTATAGCCTGAACAGCTGACTGTCGGGTTTTTCGGAGCCCAGCATCCGTTGCTGGTTTTTGTGCAGAGTTGCCTAAAACCATTGCCGGCGGCGTTTACGCATTCTTCTTTGGTTTGATAAGTGCCGATACGGCAAATTTTTGTAAGGGTTTTGGGTTCATAGCAACCGGCGCTGTTAAGAGTGCATTTCCATGCGTCAGGATTTGCGGTTTCGCATTCGGACTTGGTTTTGTATGTGCCGGTTGCGCAAGCTGTTTTTTGTTCACATTTGCCGTTTTTGAGTTCATATCCTGATTTACATGTGGTGCAGGTGCAATCTTTGCCGGTGCCGGACCATTCCGCACAGTTGGTATCGGCGGCTGTATTGCAGATGCTTAAACAATACATATATTTGCGGTTAAATGGACATTTTACGGTGACTTCACCGTTAGGGCAAGCGCCGTTCGGAGCATTGGTATAGCCTAATTTTTCGCAATCGGTCTGCAATCCTTGCGGAACGTCGCACCAATATTCTTCAAGGTTAATATCCCCAGCGTTGGGGCATTTATAGGAAGAGCATAAATAGCATTTGTCACTGGTGCCGAGCTTATCTATTTTTTTAGAAACTTCAGTGCAACCGTCAGTGCGTTGGTTGCAAGGCGTTTCACTCCAATTGCTGGCGCAATCGCATGCGGAGTAATGTTTGTTACCTTTGGAATCAGTACATGAGAGATAGCTGTTTGAAGGTGGTGTTAAGCCGGTGCTTTTACAATTGTATGGATAGTTGGAACATACACACATATCATAAAAGACTTTACTACCCTTAACTTTATAGCTGTTATTATCCGATGGGTTGGTACATTCTTTATGTGGCTTTGTATTCGGAAGCTTATCTTCGCAGTAGCCGTCACCTTGGGCAAGTGGGTAAATATCTCTGTCGCAAATGGTATAATCCCTAGGGCATCCGCATGTAGAATCATAATGGGTCGTACATTTGTAGCCCTTTTCTTTCATTTGTGCAGGCGTGTAAACAATGTCACGGTCACAGGTGCATCTATATTTAGTGGTGCCGTTTTTGGTTGTGCAGGTTTCTTGTTTATACCCTGCAGGGCATGGATTGGAGTCATAACCGGCACAAGAATCGTCAGAACCGGAGATGGTGCCGCCAAGACAGCCGTCATCGGCAAAAACTCCCGGTAAGAAACAAACTTTCGCCTCAGCCCGATAGGCAAAAGCTAACAATGAAAATACGAATAAAAACTTAAAAATTTTGGTCATATCGGTGCGCCTTAAAATTTTTTCCTATTATATAGTGTATATTATTTGGGTTTAGTCGTCAAGAAGTTTTACATGGCCGGGATAATTTTAAGCTATATGCTGCCGTGTTTTTCCTTTAAATCGCGGATATATTTGATTACTGCAGGTCTGCTCCAGTCGGCGCTGCCACGAATCCGTCCGATTTCCTGTCCTTGGGTATTGATTAACACCGTGTGAGGACTGGTGAAAATTCCTAAATCAGCGGCAACTTGTCCGCTGTTGTCGGTGTAAAAGTCTAAATCCTGGGCTTTGTATTTGTTTAAAAAACGGCGTTGCTCTGAAACGTTTTTCCATTCGCTGTTGTTGGAAATCATTAAAAGCCTGATGCCGTCATTTTGCGTTTTGTTATAAAAAGTGTTAAGATTTTTAAGCTCGGCTACGCAAGGCGCGCAATCACGCGACCAAAAATGAGCAAGCACAAAATCGCCATTAAAATCAGAAAGTTTGAATTTTTGACCGCTTTGGTATTCTATTTGATGCGACGGAACTTCACGCGGTTTGTCGTAAATGTTGACAGCGTCTTCAGCGGCAAGCGCCGGAGCAACCTGCAACAGAGCTATAAAAACAAGGCGAAATATAAATTTGCACATAACTTGTTAAAATCCTTAAAATTGCTTTGTATATTGCGATTGTTTTGAATATAATAGCATAAAATTTCAGATACAAGAAAAAGGTTAAAAAATGAGATATATTTTGAAAATATTTTCAATGGCGCTGATAATTGCCGCAATCAGCGTTTCGGTTACGGCTTGCGGCAAAATTTCAAGCCCGGAGCCGATAGATGGCGGTGGCTATCCGCATACTTATCCGCGGCGTTAATCGGAGAGAAAAATGGCAGTTAACAATCAAAATTCAGAAGATATTATTCCTAATGTGGCGTTTGCCAATAACAGCAACGAGCGCACGCCGTGCGTGCTGGTGCTTGATTGCTCGGGCTCCATGCGGGGCGAGCCGATTAAACAGCTTAATGCCGGTTTGGCGGCTTTGGAAAAAGAGCTTAAAGAAGATACTGATGCAGGAGCGCGCGTGCAATTGTTGATTATTAAAGCTTGCGGTAAAGACGAGGCGGTTATCAGCTCTGATTGGGTTGACGCGATGGATTTTACCGCGCCGGTTATGGAAGCGGGAGGGCTTACTCCGCTTGGCAAAGCCATGGAGTTGGCGCTGCAAAAAATTGAAGAGCAAAAATGTTTGTACGACAGCTGCGGCGTGACTTCAAAACGTCCGTGGATTTTTTTAATCAGTGACGGCGAACCTACAGATTATGGTTGGGAGCAATCAGCGGAAAAATGTCGCTACGCTCAGCAAAACAAAAAAGTGATTATTCATGCGGTGGGTACACAGGGCGCCAATATGGAAAAACTTGCCAAGTTTTCATTGATTTCGCCCAAGCGTTTGACCGGTCTTAAATTTACCGAGTTCTTTTTGTGGCTTAGCCGCAGTGTTTCATGTATATCAAAGGCGGCTCCGAATGCCAATGCTTTGTTAGAGGACATTGAAGACTGGAATGAAAAATAAGCAGCCAAATATACAAGTTGTTGCCACCAGCGTGACCGGAACTTATCACACGGCTAAAAATATGCCGTGTCAGGATTGCTTTTGCCATGCGCGCAAAGGCAACAAGGTTGTGGCGGTGGTTTCAGACGGCGCCGGTTCGGCTAAGTTCGGCAAAATAGGGGCAAAAGTTGTATGTGAAACGCTGTGCGATATTTTAATTTCATGCTCATTTGCCGATATTAATCGTAAAATTATGCACGCGCTTGAAGCGGCCAGACAAAAGTTGATATATCATCGCTTTAATAAAAGCAAAGATGAAAACGGATTGATTGATTTTGCCGCCACGGTGGTGGGTGCGGTTTATATGCGCGGTCGCGGCGTGTTTTTTCATATCGGGGACGGCGCAGCGGTGGCGCTTTTGCAAGCTCCGTTTCGGGCGGTGGTTTCAGAGCCTGAAAACGGCATGTTTTCATGCGAGACTTATTTTTATACCATGGACGATTGGAAAGACAGTTTGCGCTTTACGCCGTTTGAAAAAGCGCAAAGTATTATGCTGATGACGGATGGAGTTACCGGCTTTGCGTTCAAGAAAAATTTTGACGGTTTTGAATGCGGCTTTATTGAGCCGATAAATCAGTTTTTAATGAGCGAATCGTCAAAAAGCAAAGCAGTGAGAGCCTTAAACAACACTTTGTCGGCGCATAGGGCTAACCAAATTAACCCTGATGACAAAACTTTATTATGGGTCGGATTGTGATGGTGGCAGGTACTTCTTTATATTATAACGCTATTTATGCCGATGGGCACTTTGAACACGAAAAACTCGGCGAGCTGTTAAACAGGGGCGGAGCCGCCGGTAAAATTTATAAAGATGTGACTAATCCGCACTTAGTGGCAAAAATTTTTCATGATCGCAACAAAAGCCATACCAATCGGCAAAAGTTGGAGGCGATGTTGCACAACCGTCCCAATATTCCGATGCAACAGTGCGATGGCAAAAATTATGTGCAAATTGCGTGGCCGGTGGCGGTTTTGGAAGATGACGAAGGCTTTTGTGTCGGCTATTTAATGCCATTGATTAATACCGACGAGGCGGTTTCATTAGACCATTTAATGCAAAAAGCAGTGCGGCAAAGGCTGTGTCTTTCCGAAAAATATTCAAACCGGTTATATGCGGCGTATAATGTGGCGTCTATGGTGGCGGCGTTGCACCGGTGCGGACATTATATCGTTGACTTAAAACCGACGAATGTTTCAGTCTATAAAGAAAATATGATTGTGGCGATGTTTGATTGCGACGGATTTTCAATTAAAGGCGAAAAAGGGCGTTATCCGGCGGAATACGTCAGCGAAGAATATATTTATCCCGAAGGTATGCGGCAGGCTTGTGAAGAAATGGGCGAGGAGCAGGATAAGTTTGCGCTCGCCGTGATGATATTTAAGCTCTTAAATAACGGTATCCACCCGTTTTCAGGTATACCGCGTAAGCAAAACGATGAAATGCTTACTATTCAAGACCGTATTGAAAAATATCATTATGCGTACGGGCTTTTTCCAGACTCATATCAAGATCCGAATCCGTACAGTATTCATAATTATTTTGATTCTAAAACTTTGGAGCTGTTTGACAGGGCGTTTGTTAAAGGTAAAAAACGACCGACAGCTAAGGAATGGATGCTCCATTTGGAATATCTGTTTACTAAAATTAAAGAATGTAAAAAGAATCCGGACCATATTTATTTTACCGATAAAGGTTGCGGATTGTGTGTTATGGAAGAAAAATTTAAGCAGGATATGGCGGCAATTCAGCAAAAAAAGGCTATGCCTGCTAAAATCAGAGGCATTGATGTTTCAGAGCTTTCAAGCGAAGCCAATGAAAAAAACAAAAAAGAAAATGAGGAAAAATTACTGCGGCTGACTAAAATTGCCTGGGCGGCAGTGGCGGCGTATCTGATATTTTTTGCGCTTATTTCGTTTATGTTGGCGCCGTTAAAGCCAGTGCTTATAAAGTGCGGGTTTGCTTTTCAGCTTTTGGTGGCGGTGATTTTGCTTAAAGGTTTGTTTGTTTTGCTGGATTATATTTGGCAAAGGCAGTCGGTGTTTAAAAATGTTGCCTTGCTTAACATGCTTAAAATTTACGCTTTAATAAATATGTCGGTTAGCTTTTTGCTGTTAAATGATTTTTCAGTTGCTATGCTCGCGTTGGCAAATTAATTTTTTGAGCTTTAAAAAGCGCAGATTTCCTTTAATTGTTTCCGTAAAGGTACTATATGCCGTGCAAGTGCCTACTTTTATTTTGGGCAAAAATGGCATAAATATATCAGGTATGTGTTTTTTAACAGAGGAAACAAAAAGTGAAACAGCTTAATTCGGTTATAATATCCGGCAAGGAAGTTTTGCCGCTGGTTGAGGGCGGCAAAGGAATTAACGGCAGTAACGGATACAGCGCCGGCGCGTGGGCGCGCGAAAACTGCGTTGGCACATTTTCAGCGGTAAGTCCTGACGCTTATGACAACAAAGGTAATGTTATTATTGAGCGCTTTTTACAAAAACGCCGCGCCGACAGGCATGAGGAAATGGTTGAATACGCCATCAGGGGAGGGATAGACCAAGCGAAGCTCGCGTATGAAATTGCCGGCGGCAACGGGCGTATTCATATGAATATGCTTTGGGAAATGGCTGATTCAGAGCGTATTATTAAGTCAATTTTAGAAGGAAGCCGCGGTTTGATTCACGGGGTGACCTGCGGAGCCGGTTTGCCGTATCATTTGGGCGAGTTGGCGTCATCTTTTAAGGTTTATTACTATCCGATTATTTCATCGGCGCGGGCTTTTCAGGTTTTGTGGAAGCGCGCGTATGCCAAATGCTCGGAATATTTGGGCGGCGTGGTTTATGAAGATCCGTGGCTGGCGGGCGGACATAACGGCTTGTCTAACGCTGAAAATCCGAACGCGCCGGAGCCGCCGTATAACCGCTTGGTGGAACTGCGCCGCGTGCTTAGGAGTTTGGGTTTGGAAAAAACGCCGATTATTATTGCCGGCGGAGTTTGGAAGTTAAGCGATTGGCAGGATTATATCGGTAATCCGGAATTGGGCGATGTGGCGTTTCAGTTCGGAACTCGCCCGATGATTACCAAAGAAAGCCCGATTAGCGACGCATGGAAAAACTTGATGCTTAATTTGAAAAAAGGCGATGTGATTTTGCAAAAATTCAGTCCGACCGGATTTTTCTCATCAGCGATTAAAAATTCGTTTTTGGAAAAATTAATTGAACGGAAAAACGGCGAGGTTGCTTTTAAAGACGAGCCTGACGCGGAATATACCGCAGAGCTTAAAGTTAATGCGCATCGCATGGTTTATGTAAAACCTGAAGATATGCAAAAGGCGCAAAATCAGATAAATGCCGGATTGACGGTAGCACAGGAAACGCCGGATAAAACCGTGGTGTTTATGAGCGAGGAGGATTGGCAACAAATGAAAAAAGACCGCGCGGAATGTGTGGGCTGTCTTTCGCAATGCCAGTTTTCAACTTGGTCTAAAGCTAACGGCACTACCGGAAAATTGCCGGATCCTCGTACATACTGCATTCATAAAACATTGTATGAAGTCGGGCACGGCGGCAGCATTAAAGACCACTTGTTGTTTGCCGGACATCAGGTTTATCGGTTTGCAACCGATCCGCTTTACCGCAACGGAATTCCTAGCGTTAAAGAACTGATTGAAAAAATAAAGTCAGGCGATTGAGTTTATTGATTACAAATTAAAAGCCGTTTACTTAAAAGTAACGGCTTTTAATTTAGGCTGATTGCGAATATTTTACAAGGAGATGAAAATGTTAAAGGTGTATGATGAAAAAATGGTGCCACTATATAATGAAGATAAAAGGGTGGTGCACAGCTTTGCTTTATGGCATAAGGTTGTTACCGGAATTGTTTTTAATAAAAAGTTACATACTTTATATTTTCAAACTATTTATCCTAAAGCTTCATATACTTTTAAAAGATATGATTTTATAGATTTTGCCGTAGGTGGTCATGTGGAAGGTGATGAAACCGTTAAAGAGGCTATTTTGCGAGAAGCAAAAGAGGAGCTGGCACTATCAGGATTTAATCCTATATTTTTGGGGATAAGGGCATGTGTGGCTGATCCGGATTCTACATATCATATTCGGGAGTTTCAGTATTTTTATGGTATAGAAAC
>JAJWCP010000048.1 GCA_021617435.1 Pseudomonadota bacterium | reverse complement strand
TACCAAAAGGTGGGGAAAATCCGCCACCTTTTGTAATATGCACTTTTGTAAACAAAGAACCTCATATCTTTTCAAACGGATCTTTGCCTTGATACATCGGCCACAACTCGCCGTATTTTAAGCGATAAAACACCAGTTTTACCACAAAATAACAAGCGTATGGCAAAAAGAACAGATAGCTTTCGTCCGTCACTTCTGAAAAAATCACAAAGCAACAGAAGATGACTAAAACCGCCAAATTAACTACCATTGAAACGAGCATCGCCCGCTGAAAACCCTTTGCTATTCCGGCACTAAGCGCGGGAATAAACGAAAGCAACAAGATGATAATAATTCCAATAAGTTCCATACTCAAAATTTTTATTGTTAATAATTATATTTAGGTTTACAGCGTAGCACTATAAAAAAATTTGTCAAACATTTTAAGCCGCGCCGGATTTTTTAAATTTAAGTTTCAACCCTAAAACATTAACCTTAACATACCATTTGCCTTTGCCCGATTTTTCAGCGCTAACATTAAAAAGTCTACGCGGTAAAGTATGCAAAAACTGCGCCGCCGCGTTGCCGATAAGCTTGCTGTTGCCGATATTATCGCGCGCCATTTTCAAAATATTCTTTTCATAAACATCCATAGTCGCATTTTGCAAATATTTTTGCCGCGCGGCTTTGCCCATAGCGGCAACATCAGCTTTATTTTCTAAAATTTTACGCAAAATTTTTGCCAAAGCGCCGGTATCTCCGGTTTTAAATATCCACCCGTTGCTTTTATCCAGCAAATATTTAGCGCCCACATTGTTTGAAACAATCACCGGCACACCCATCATCATTGCCTCTAAAACCACCAACGAACAGCTTTCATCGGTACTCGGCACAATCACAATATCCGCCTGTTTGTATGCTTCAATTTTAACATTTAAATCCGTAATCAACCCCACATGCCGCGCATTGGGGAGCTTTGCCATATCATTTAACACCGGCTGATAACAATATTCATCGGTTTTAAACATCTCTCCGGCAATCGTTAAATCCACCTTCTTCTGATAAACCTTCGGCAGCATTTTTATAGCTTCAACTGCCACCCAGAATGCTTTGCATGGATTAAAGGTTCCTAACATCAAAATATGCAGCTTGTCGCCTTTAAGATATTCTTTTTTATGCCCGTCATTAAAATCTTCAATGCAATTATGCACCACCCTGACCTTATTATTGCAAAATTTGGCAATATAAGCCTTAGCATACTCTCTCACCGAGTAAACGCCTGTTGCCCGCCGCAATGTGTCAATTTTTGACTTATCCTTTTGAAAAAAGTAATCCAAATTTTGCGCCTCGTGAATATACCAGATAGTCGGCATTTTGAGCCGCAAAATATTATAAATATCATCAGTAACAATCGTGTTGCAAATAGCAAGACTGAATATTTTGCCGGAATCTTTTAACAACTTTTCCGCATTGTGCTTATCTACCAACTCAACCTTGATGCCTTGCGCGGCAAATTCTTGCTCAAACAATCCTTGCTTTTTAGTCCAGACCGTTAAGTTGTACCTGCCTTTCAGCACCTTGCAGATTCGGAGCAATGAATGACAGGCTCCGGTATAGCTCATCTCATGCGACACAAGCAAAATATTTTTTTTACAACGGTGATTATTTTCAGCTGAAACGTTATACCTTAATCTCATAAACTTCACCTTCCAAAATCAGTGCGGCTCAAGTTTTTGTTTTTTACCATACCCTGCACCATACAGTTAAAATAACTATCATAAGCCTGTTTATATTTTGCAAGCAGGTTATTTTGCTTCAAAAACCGATAAATATCTGCCAAAACGCTTAAAAAATCGGTCTGCCGCTGATTATTTATATTGCGGTTATACATATTGATTAAAACTACTATATTATCATATTTTTTGCTTAACAAACTCCTAATCTCGGACCACAAAAAATCCCTGTGCAACCAGACAAGCACAAGGACTTTTTGTTGGATTAAATAAAGTTATTAAAATTTATACTGATACTGCAACGCAATCATATTACTATGGCTGTAATATTTTGCTTGCGCATCTTTGTATTGGTCTGAGTTCGGATTGCTGTTACGGGTGCGACCATGCTCCATAAACAAGTGGGCATAACCAAAGTCAAACTGATGATTTCCGGTTATATAGCTGGCACCGGCCGAAAGCCAAACGCGGTTAGTATCCGGAATACGGTTGGTGCGATACGCATTGTCGCGTGACGGCGATTGGTCATAAGCGGTACCAACGCGCAAGGTCCAGTTGTCATTTAAGTAATAATCCTGCCCCAAAGCAAAGGTCCAAGCATCTTTCCAACGATATTCAACACCGTTGTCGCGTGAAGCCGGATTGGTTGAATTTGCCGGAAATTCATAAAAACGATGCCATTGAACGTATTTTACCGTGAATGAAGTGCCCCATTTTTCGGCAAATTTATGATAGCCGGATAAAATCCAGCTTGCCGGCAGTTCCGGATCCGACATAGAGTGATATTTATGCAATCCCGGAGTAATATGCAAAGCGGTGGTAATCGGATTATCATAGTAATCAATGTAGTGCTTGCCTTTCGGGCTTTGCGTGCTCTTAAAGCGGTAAGACAAACCTAAACGGGTGTTTTCATCAAATTCATACATCGCGCCCAAGTGCCATGAAGTTGACCAACCTTTAACTCTGAAGTCGCTGGTACCCAAAGTGGTCATACCGCCAAATTGAGGAATATTTTTGTTAATATTTGAAGTCAGCTTGCCTTTAATGCGGCGCAAAATAAAACTGGCGCCCAATGACAATTTGTTGCTTGCCTTATAAGCGGCGGAAAGATTGGTGTCAATAACTTCCAACTCCGAGCGGCGAACACCTGCCTCAGCGGCGGCAACATGACTGTCGCTCTTGTAGCGGGTGGACAAACCGTACGGAACATAAACGCCGGCGCCTAAAAACAACTTATCATTAACATTGTATTGCCCTAACATACTCGGCAACGGCACAAAAAAGTCCATTTCATCATCGCCTTCTTTAGTTTTGGCGGTAGAAGCAATTTCAGTTGCGGCAACACCGAGCTGAAAACCGGAACGTTTAACCAAAGTCATACCGGCGGGGTTATAAGCCATCGCCGAAAAGTCATCACCGACGACGCCCAAACCGGCAAATGAACGACCCAAGCCGGTAGTTGAAAATTCGTTTAACTGATAACCTGCGGCATGAGCATTTGCAGCGCCTAAACACATGAGCATTGCCATTGCTGAAATTTTTAAGTTTTTCATTACTTTTTGTCCTTGTTTTTAACATGTTATAAATTTTGCTTGCTAAATTACGCCAAAGTGATATAAAAATAAAGTACGCACTTCAAAGTGCGATAGTATCCGGCGTATATCTATTGCCGGTTTATATAGTGTTGGAGTAAAAAATAATGTCTGAATATCTTCCGGACGCTCTCGCGGAAATGACTCTTAAAATGGTCGGCGACCGTTGGAAAGTTCTTATAATTCAAAATTTGCTTGACGGGACCAAACGATTCGGCGAGCTTAAACGTGAACTTGGCAACATCACCCAAAAGGTTTTAACTTCCAATTTACGCCTTTTAGAGCAAAAAGGTATTTTGGTTCGCAAAGTTTACGCTCAAATTCCGCCGCGTGTTGACTATTCATTAACGCAGCTCGGCTATGAGCTTAAACCGGTTATTGATTCTATGATTGCATGGGCGGAAGAATATCGCCGCAATGTTGCCGGAATATTAAATATAGAACTAAATGACTAAGCTTTAGTTAGAGTTGATTATAGCCAATTTTACTCATTATAATGCCTCAAAATATTTACCTATAAAAGAGGTTGAGATAAAAATGTTAAAGTTAGTTAAACCGTCAAGCAAATACATGGATTCCGCTTTAGCCGGATGTCAGGAATATTTATCCGACACAAGCGCATTTCAAACCATAAAACCGGTTGCGGATATGATTAAGCAGTTAAAAGATAATCCCGTTGACTATTTTTACAATCTTTATAAAGAAGAGTGCGGGCAAGACTTAAAGCCCAGCCATGTGCCTATGACTACTTTTTGGCTTATTGACGATAAACAATATATCGGTACTTTTGTTCTACGGCATAATTTAACTGAAGATTTAACCCAAAGAGGCGGACATATTGCCTTTCAGATTGTACCATCAAAATTAAGACAAGGCTATGCCACTGACGGACTTTTACTTTGTTTGGCAGAGGCTTTTAAATTAGGACTTGAACAGGTACTGATAACCTGCCATGAAAACAATATCGCCTCATATAAAACCATGCAAAAAGTTATGCTTAAAATGGGAGGGCGAGAAATTGCTCCCTCCAAAACAGATGGTCACAAAAATCGGCGAGTTTGGATTAAAACGCAAGAACGCCATAACGGAACAATCCGCCCGTTAGCTTTGGCGCTTATCACAAAAGACAACAAAGTTTTGGCAAACAAAGGCTATGATTACAAAAAGCAGGAATATTTTTATCGCCTGCCTGGCGGCGGCATAGATTTTTATGAAAAAGCCAAAGACACATTAAAGCGAGAATTAAAAGAAGAAAACGGAATAGATGTTTTTGTCGGCAAACAGTTGGGCGTTGTTGAAAATCTATTTGAATTTAACGGCAAAAAAGGACATGAAATTGCTATTATTTTTCAGGCAAAGTTATCCGATGCCGATATGTCAAAAGATAAAATTCCTTTATTAGAACCTGAATTTGAAGGTTGTTGCAGCGAATTTGTGGAAATTAATACCGAAAATAGAATTTATCCCTCTGAGGCTCTGCGATTCTTAAAATAAAATATTAAAACAGCCGGTGACACTTTATTATCACCGGCTGTTTTATATCCTTTAGCGGAAATTAGGTTAAAAACCACCCATGCCGCCCATACCGTTCGGCATACCGGCACCGGCTTCGCCGCAGTGGCATTCTTTAGTCGGAACTTCCGTAACCATAGCTTCAGTAGTAATCAGCAAAGCGCCGACCGAAGCCGCATCTTGCAAAGCGGTACGAACAACTTTGGTCGGGTCAACAATACCGGCTTTAATCATATCGGTATATTCGCCCTTCTGCGCATTGTAACCATAATTGGTATCATTGCTTTCAAGCAATTTGCCAACAATAACCGCTCCGTCAACGCCGGCATTTTCAGCAATTTGACGGATAGGAGCCTGAATAGCTTTGCGGATAATATCAATACCGGCTTTTTGATCCTGATTTTCCGGAGTTAATTTATCCAAAGCCTTAGTAGCGTAAAGCAAAGCAACTCCGCCGCCGGCAACCACGCCTTCTTTAACTGCGGCACGGGTAGCGTTCAAGGCATCGTCAATACGGTCTTTCTTTTCTTTAACTTCAACCTCAGAAGAACCGCCTACGCGCAAAACTGCAACGCCGCCTGAAATTTTGCCCAAACGTTCTTGCAATTTTTCGCGGTCATAATCTGAAGTTGTTCCTTCAATTTCCTTTCTGATTTGAGCAGCGCGGGCTTCAATCAAATCTTTTTTACCTGCGCCGTCAATAATAGTGGTATCATCTTTGGTAATTTCAACCTTTTTAGCAACCCCTAGCATATCTAAGGCCACGTTTTCAATTTTCATGCCAAGCTCTTCCGAAACAACCTGACCGCCGGTTAAAATAGCCATATCCTGCAACATGGCTTTGCGGCGATCGCCGAAGCCCGGAGCTTTAACCGCGCAAACTTTCAAGCCGCCGCGGATTCTGTTAACAACCAAAGTTGCCAAAGCTTCGCCCTCAATATCTTCAGCCACAATCAACAGCGGACGACCTGACTGCACAACCGCTTCCAAAACCGGCAACAGCGGCTGCAATGATGAAATTTTCTGATCATACAGCAAGATATACGGATTATCGTATTCACAGCTCATTTTATCAGGATTGGTAACAAAATACGGCGACAAATAACCGCGGTCAAACTGCATACCTTCAACTACGTCTAATTCAGTTTCTAAGCCTTTAGCGTCTTCAACCGTAATAACGCCGTCATTGCCGACCTTTTCCATCGCGCGAGCCAAATACTCGCCGATAGTGGTATCGCCGTTGGCTGAAATAGTGCCGACCTGAGCAATTTCTTCTGAGGTTTTAATTTCTTTGGAGCGTGATTTAACATCATTAACTACCGCTTCAACCGCCATATCAATACCGCGTTTTAAATCCATCGGATTAATACCGGCGGCAACAGCTTTGCAACCTTCTCTGATAACGGCTTCTGCCAAAACGGTTGCGGTTGTGGTACCGTCACCGGCTTTATCAGCGGTTTTTTGGGCAACCTCTTTAACAAGCTGCGCGCCCATATTTTCAAACTTATCGGCAAGTTCAATTTCTTTGGCAACCGAAACGCCGTCTTTGGTAATTTTCGGTGCGCCGTAAGATTTATCTAACATAACGTTGCGACCTTTAGGACCCAAAGTTACTTTAACGGTTTTTGCCAATTTTTCAACACCGCGCAACATTCTGCTGCGAGCGTCACTGCCAAATTCAATATCTTTTGCTGCCATAATTACTTATCCTTTCTTATTCTACAACTGCCAAAATGTCTTCTTCACGAATCATTAAGCGGCTTTCGCCGTCAACTTTAACTTCCGTGCCGGCATATTTACCGAACAAAACGCGGTCTCCTTCTTTAACCGCCATCGGAACAATTTTACCGTCAGGAGTAATGCGCCCGACGCCAACAGCCTCAACCACACCTTCTGAAGGTTTTTCTTTTGCCGTATCAGGAATAATGATTCCGCCATGCGTTTTGGTAACTTCGTCAACGCGGCGAACCAAAACTCTGTCATGTAAAGGTTTAATTTTCATTGTACAATCCTCATATAAGTTTTTAACTAATGTTTTAGTTAGTGTTTGCAACTGCCCTTGTCAAGGAGCGCCACGTAAAAAATTAAACATAAATATCATATTTATTTTACCTCTTGCAAAGTTTGTAAAATTTATTATTGTAAAAACATAAGTTAACCTTAAAGGAATACAAATTATGTACCGATTAATCATCGCCGCCTGTTTATTTGCCTTAACTCTTCCCGCTTTTGCCACAGACCAAGCGAAAACACCCGCTCCGGAATTATCCACGGCAACCGTCGTGCTTAAACCGGCCGAAAGCGACATAGAAGAGCAAATGAAAAACGCCACCGTTTCATCTCTTGACGAGCTTAAACAACAAAATTTTGACTTTAATGCACAAGACTCTAACGGCAACACCCCTCTATTTTATTTATTAACCCGCAACCGCAATACGGACGTCGCTCAAAAAGCCATTGAGTTCGGCGCCGATGTTAACACCCCGACCAAAGCCGGAATTTTACCGATAAATATTCCCACTTCCAAAGCTAATGAGCTACAGTTGCAGATTATTATGATGCAGACCATGGGGCTTGATTTAAATGACCCTGAAGTACAGGAAAAAGTGCAAGAAAAACTTTTTCATGAAATGGAACGCATGCTCAAAATGGCGCAAATGCTGATTGCGGCAGGCGCCGATGTCAATCAGGAAGGCGCTCTCGGAACTCCTTTGATGAACGCCGCCACCAATGCCTGGAATTATGAAATCGCCAAATTGTTAATTGAAAAAGGCGCCGATGTTAATGCTCGGGATAAAAACGGCAAAACCGCATTGTTTTACGCCTCTGCCGGTAACAATGACGATGTCGCCATGCTTTTACTAAAATCAGGCGCTGATGCTGATATTACAGATAACGATGGTAAAACTTATCTTGAAATTGACCGCTTAAATATTGAAAGCGCATTGTAAAATCAACATATTTACATTGTCGCGGTTAATATCCGTAAAATTTAATAGATTCTTTAGAAAAGAGGGCATACAATAATGCCATAAATGCCCATACTTCAATTCTTGGTATGGGTATAATAAACTTTTATAAGGATTATATTATGTTAAAAATAAACCGATTATTTAAGGCTGCATCAGCCGCTTTATTTTCAATGTTCTTTATTCTTAACAATGCACACGCTTCTGAAATTGATTTACACATTCCTTCATTGAATGTTGCGTTTAACATTTTCGGAACAACCATCACCGGCTCAAACATCTTGCTTGCCGGTATGGTCGTCTGCATTTTAGGAATGCTCTTTGGTCTGTATGAATTCATCAGAATCAAAAATCTTCCGGCACATCAGGCTATGCTTAATGTTGCTGAAACCATTTACACCACCTGCAAAACTTATATGAAACAACAAGCCAAACTTTTGTTGGTGCTTGAGTGCTTTATTGCCGTTTGCATTTTTTATTACTTCTTTTACCTTAACGCCGTCCCGTTAATGAAAGTGTTAAACATTTTATTATGGTCGGTTTTGGGTATTATGGGGTCATTCTCGGTTGCGTGGTTCGGTATGCGTATCAACACTTATGCCAACGCCCGCACCTCTTTTGCCTCCTTAAAAGGCAAAGCTTTTCCTGTTATGAACTTACCGTTGCATTCCGGCATGTCAATCGGCGTATTGCTGATTTGCGTTGAACTTATTATGATGATTTTCATTTTGCTGTTTGTTCCGCGTGACAACGCCGGCGCTTGCTTTATCGGATTCGCCATCGGTGAATCCTTGGGCGCTTCTGCCCTGCGTATTTGCGGCGGTATTTTCACCAAAATTGCCGACATCGGCGCTGACTTAATGAAAATTATTTTCAAAATTGATGAAGACGATGCCCGCAACCCCGGAGTTATCGCTGACTGCACCGGCGACAATGCCGGCGATTCGGTCGGTCCTACCGCCGATGGTTTTGAAACCTATGGCGTAACCGGCGTGGCCTTAATCAGCTTTATCGTTTTGGGAGCCGGTATGATGTATGCCGCCGACGGATCATTAACCCCGATGGCAAACGGCATTGACATTCAGGCTCGCTTAATTACGTGGATTTTCACCATGCGCGTATTGATGATTTTGACCTCAATTTTATCATACTCGCTGAACAACGCCATTTCCAAAGCTCTGTTCGGCAAAAAAGACAGCTTTAACTTTGAAACTCCGCTCACCAGCCTTGTATGGCTCAGCTCAATTATTTCCATTATGGTAACCTTCGGAGTATCATATGTTATGATTGACCGCGCCGTATTCGGTCCTGATTTGTGGTGGAAACTTTCGGTTATTATCAGCTGCGGAACTTTAGCCGCCGCCTTAATTCCGGAATTTACCAAAATTTTCACCTCTTCAAAGTCTAAACACGTTCAAGAAGTTGTAAACGCAAGCCGCGAGGCCGGCGCTTCCTTAAACATTATCTCGGGTATTGTTTCAGGCAACTTCTCAGGCTTTTGGCAAGGTATTGTTATGGTCGGCCTGATGGTAATTGCCTTTTTAACTGCTCGCACCGGACTTGACCCCTACATGGTTTACCCGACTGTGTTTGCGTTTGGTTTGGTGGCTTTCGGTATGCTCGGTATGGGACCTGTTACCATTGCCGTTGACTCTTACGGACCAGTTACCGATAACGCTCAATCCGTATTTGAACTTTCGCAAATTGAACAGATTAAAGGCATCAAAAAAGAAATCAAATCCGATTACGGTTTTGAGCCTAACTTTGAAGTCGGCAAACACTTGTTGGAAGAAAACGATTCTGCCGGCAACACCTTTAAAGCTACTGCCAAACCGGTATTAATCGGCACGGCGGTAATCGGCGCAACCACTATGATTTTCTCAATCATCCTGCTGTTAAACCTTTCATTAAACCTTTTAGACCCGAATGTTTTATTTGGTTTAATTTTAGGCGGCGCCGTAATTTACTGGTTCTCGGGCGCTTCCATGCAGGCGGTTTCTGCCGGTGCTTATAAAGCCGTAAACTACATTAAAAAGCACATTCACCTTGACGGTAAAAGCGCTGCTTCTATTGAAGATTCTAAAAATGTAGTTCGTATTTGCACCATTTATGCGCAAAAAGGTATGCTCAACATCTTTATCGTAATCTTCTCATTTACGATTGCATTTGCATGCTTTAACGCTAACTTGTTTGCAAGTTACTTAATTTCAATCGCCATTTTCGGATTGTTCCAAGCTTTGTATATGGCTAACGCCGGCGGCGCTTGGGATAACGCCAAAAAAGTTGTTGAGGTAGACTTGCAGGAAAAAGGCACTCCGTTGCACGATGCCGCCGTGGTAGGCGATACCGTTGGCGACCCGTATAAAGACACCTCATCGGTTGCCTTAAACCCGATTATTAAATTTACCACCTTGTTCGGATTGTTGGCGGTTGAAATGGCAGCCAAAGCTCCGGCATGCGTATCATTCGGGCTTGGAATTTTCTTCTTCCTGCTTGGCTTGGTATTTGTATGGCGTTCATTCTACGCTATGCGTATTGAACCAACTGTAAAAGATTAAGATAATTTCTTAAACCAACCCCCGCTTTTTAATTAAAGCGGGGGTTTTATATAATCCAAAAGCAGGAGTGAACACAACTTATACACAGCACGGACTCGTAAATATTGCAAAAAAAAAACGCGAGCTAAAATCTTCTCA
>JAJWCP010000047.1 GCA_021617435.1 Pseudomonadota bacterium | reverse complement strand
TTTTAGCTCGCGTTTTTTTTTTGCAATATTTACGAGTCCGTGCTGTGTATAAGTTATATAAAGCACCGCTAAAAAGCAAATGAAAAATTATCGGTTGTTTTCTCGCTGTTTAAATATGCCGCCCATAAAATTATGAGCCTGTTTAGTTTTGGTGAAATCCGCATTTTCATTTTGTGATGGCGCTTTAGCGGCATTGTCAGCTCGTCCGCTGAGCGATAAAAGTTTTTGCGGGTTGGACATTATTTTGGCAAGTGTTTTTTGATCTTTTTTCTGATTGCCGGGGAGCGCCTCACTGATTTGCTTACCTTCTTCCAAGCTGAAACCGGTGCTTGACTGCGTAACTTTATTTGCCGTTTGCATACTTTTTTCCGAAAGCTGAATTTCTATATTCTGAATATACTCTGAAAATTTTCCAACTTTAACGCCTGCGGCTTTTAGTTTGGGGTTTTCATCAAAAGAATCAAACATTTTATTAACGCGCTTACGATAATCTTTTTCATTACCGATAATTAAACCGGCTGTGTTAGCGTCTTTAGCGCTTTTTATATGCTGTTCAATTTGCGATTCATAACCTTGCTGACATTTTTCTTGCCACATTTTAACGGTGCCTTGCGCCATCAGCTTTTTAGCCTCTTGACTATCCGGATTAAGCCCGTTAGCGATGGCATCTTTATAAAAAGAATATCTTTTTCCGCAAACATCAAGTTCTTTTAATGCTTCTTCTTGCGTAATTCCTGCTTTTAACGCGTTTTTATAGTTATGGTTTGCCAAAATCAGGCTTGCCATATTGGCGGAACACTCGTCCCAACAGTTTAATTTTCCATACTCAGCGGCGTTTAATCCGGGAGCATAAGTATTGTTTTTATCATTTACAAAATGCTGATTTTCATGTGCTGAAATAGCGGCAACGTCGCGCGCATCTTGGTTAACGAGTTTTGTCTGATATTTTTCGGCAATTTGTTGCGCTGATAAGGAGGAGATTATGTCGTTGTTCAGATTTTTAACGGCGTTTTCAATTTCTTCCGCTGTTCCGGTATATGATATCTCGGTAATGTTTTTATTATCGGCAGAATAACTTCCCCTCAAAAAATGCCCGCCCTTTTGAATACATTCATCAATAAAATCTTGCGCAGTAATAACCTTTGTTTCATTTTCGGGCGCATTTTTAAAAGCTTCTTTCTGATCCTCTTTATATTCTTTTTTAGCCTCTTTCGTGATTCTTTCATCATAATAGATAACCCCGTCATACCCAAGCGTTTTATCATCAGTAAACACATAACATTCTTTTTTGCCCTTTCCGCTTTGCGAGTATACAAAGCGCCGATTTTCATCAATCGGAATAACAACTTCTTTCTTTTTACCTTTCATAAAAGCTTCTATGTTGTTTTTAATTTCTTGTTTTTGTTCATCTGAAACTTGAGCCGAAGCATTGGCGGCGGTTGCCATTGCCAAAACCACAGATAGCGATGTGCTTTTGGAGCGTAAAAACTTTTTCAAAGATTCTTTAGACATGGCAAACCCGCTCATTATCATAAAACTATCATTATAATAACATGCATCCTTCTATATTGCAACAACTGAATTAAGCGCTTGTCATAGTAAAACAAAAATGTTATGGTTGAATGTTTTTTAAGGGAGAAAACATGAAAGTTCATATTTTAGCTATCGGAAAATGCAAAAAAAACTCGCCGGAAGCGATGCTTATTGCCGAATATGTTAAGCGCTCGTCATGGGATATTATCATTAAAGAAAAAGACAATTCCAATCAGGCAGATGAGGCGGAGTTTTTAACTTCATCAATTCCGCACGGAGCTAAAGTGGTGGTGTTAGACGAGCGGGGTGAAAATATTAAAAGCACTGAATTAGCTCATAAACTTGAAAATTGGATGTCAGCCGGATGTTCTGATATTTGTTTTTTAATCGGCGGCGCTGACGGGCATATTGAATCAACCCGCAAACGCGCCGATATGGTGCTTTCATTCGGCAAATTAACCTTGCCTCATATGTTAATGCGCGCGGTTTTAACCGAACAAATTTATAGGGCGCAAACCATTATCAGCGGTCACCCGTATCACCGCGAATAAGCTACAAAAAAACTGCCGTTACGGCAGTTTTTCTGATATTATAAAACACATTTTTAGAGGAATTAACGAGTTTGTTGCTCTTTCATTTGAACGGCAGTATTTGTTGTTTCAGACTTTTTCATAGCATCCATAGTTCTCAACAAGCTTCTGGTAGGCTTACCATGTTTAAAATAGCCGTGTGCAATGCGCTTTCCGCGGAATTTTGCCTGTATAGTTGCTTTACTCATTTTTTTATCCTTTCGTGGAACGTTTTGTCTATCTTAAGCATAGATTTTTGGTTTTGTCAAGTATTTTTCAACAAGTTTTTTAATAAATTCACAGGCTGTATAAAAAATTAGTGCAAAGGCAAACTTTTTCAGCTACATTAATGCTGTTTATAATTTAAGGGGCGGAAATGTCTTTATTTAAATCTGTTGCCACTTTTGGCTGTTTTACTTTTGTCAGCCGGATTACCGGGTTTTTACGCGATATGGTGCTTGCCAACATGCTTGGTGCCGGAGCAATTTCAGATGCGTTTTTTGTTTCGTTTAAATTGCCTAATTTGTTCCGGAGTCTGTTTGCGGAAGGAGCGTTTACCAGTGCTTTTGTGCCGATATTTTCCCAAAAACTTGTGGCTGAGGGGCAAAAAAAATCTATGTATTTTGCCTCGCGCGCCATTTCGCTTTTAGTATTCTTTTTGGTTGTTTTTGTTCTGCTGTTTGAAGTTTTTATGCCTGCCGTGGTGCATGTTTTAGCCCCCGGTTTTGCAAATGATGCCGGTAAAACTGAGCTTGCTGTTTCATTATGCCGCATAACCTTTCCGTTTTTGTTGTTTGTTTCCGTGGTTTCATTTCAGGCCGGAATTTTAAACTCGCTTGAAAAATTTGCCGCTCCCGCCGCGGCGCCGATAATCTTAAATTTAGGCATGATTACGGCGGCTTTTGTTTTTGTGCCGTTCAGCATAACTCCGGCGCACGGATTCGCCATCGGCATTACTTTTGCCGGTTTCCTTGAAATTTTGTGGCTCGCTTATTTTTTGCATAAACAACATGTGAGCATAACGCCATATTTGGCAATCGGTAAAATTATTCGCGATTCTGAAATTAAAACCTTGTTTAAACGCATCGCTCCAGGGGTAGTCGGCGCCGGAATTTATCAAATTAATATGGTGGTTGATACCATCTTGGTTTCATTGGTCGGCACGGGCGCCATTTCATGGCTTTATTACGCCAACCGCTTGCAGCAACTGCCTTTGGGCGTGGTCGGCGCCGCCATCAGCGTGGCGCTGCTGCCGATTCTCTCCAAGCAATTAAAAGCAGGTGACAAAGAAGGTAGCGCGCAGTCGCAAAACAAAGCGGTTGAGTATGGCGCTTTACTTTCATTTCCGGCGGCGGTGATGATGATTGTTTTAGCAGCTCCGGTCATTAATATTTTGTTTGAACACGGTAAATTTAATGCGGAAGACACTGCTATGACGGCAATGGCGGTGCGGGCATATTCCGTCGGGCTTCCATGTTATGTGTTGGTTAAAGCCTTAATGCCGAACTTTTTTGCCCGCGGCGACACGGTAACGCCGGTAAAGTACAGCGCGGTAGTATTTTTAACCAACTTAATCGCTTGTTTGCTCTTAATGAAACCTTTTGGGCATGTCGGTATTGCCACAGCTACCACCATTGCGGCGTTTGTATCGCTTGCGCAATATCTGCATGGGCTCAAAAAGCGCGGGTTTTGGCAGCTTTCGCCGGTACTATGCGCTAAAATGCTTAAAATAGCGTTTTGTTCAGTTTTTATGGGAGTAATGGTGTATGCCGCGGAACTTGGGCTTAATGCGCTGGTCGGCAACTGGTTGCGGCTTGGCGTGGCGCTTAAATTGTGCTTATTGGGCGCCTTTGGCATTTTCGGGCTTGCAACTTTTTTGATTATGGCTAAAATAACTAAAGTGTTGGATATTTCGGAAGTTTTGAAACTTTTTTACAAAAGGGGGCCAAATGCCAAACAAACAGCAATGGAAAACCATTAAACTCCGCTTAACTGAGGTTATGGAAGTAATGCGGCGTCTTAACCCGATTACCGCTGAACGGGTTGCGGAATTTTGGAAGTTTATTAAACGTTCGTGGAAGTCTATTGCCATTATTCTGCCGGTATTTTTACTGCTTTATTATTTGGTTGGCAGTTGGGCAACGAACAAAATTGATAAAGCTCCGGTGGCAGAAGCTACCAAGCCGGCATATGGTTTGGCAATTGTCGATTCGGTTGCCAAACTCATCAGTCGCGAAGTTGATGACCATATGTGGACGCCTAATTTACCGATTATTTTTCCGGGATACGTGCTTGATAATATGCCGCAGTTTCAACGCGGAATTATAAAATCGTTAAAAAACACCACTATGGTTTTATCACAAAATTACGATTCGCCGGAGCTGTCAAAAGCTACTGAATTTTTAAAATATCCGGCTGATGTGTGGTTGCTTTCTAAAACTGAAAACTTGTCTTTGGCTCCGTCATCCGGCGCGCAATACCGCAAAGCCCGCAAATCATTGCAACGCTTTAATGAAGAGGAAGTTAAGCCGCGTAAATCAGCTGATGAAGTATTGCTTAAACTTTTGGCTCTGATTAATCGCGATACCGGTCGCGTAATGAATAAGCTTGAAACTGAAGTGCGCGAACACTCTACCGATTGGTTTGATAATGCCGCCGATAATGTGTTTTATAACGCGCAAGGTCAGATGTATGCTTATTATGTTGTCTTAAAGGCAATGTCCGCTGATTTTAAGGCTCAAATCTTAAATGCCGACCAGTATGAAAACTGGACCATTTTAACCAAAACTCTGGAAGACGGTTTGGCTTTAAATCCGAAAATTGTTCGTAATGGCGAGGCAGACAGCGTATTTGCGCCTAATCATCTGCTGATACTTAACGGCTATGCGGCTAAAACTCGTTACCGGTTAAACTTAATTATGGCGGCGCTTCAAGATAGCCGTTTAGGAAATAATCATGATAATTAAAACGGAAGCAACCAACAATCCGAATGTTAAAAATTTTTATCCAGAGCAAAAACTTGCGGTGTCGTCCGATTCTGAATTTGCCGATGCCAAAGCGCTCCGCAAATCGCCATTGGCCGAAACGATTTTTGATCTTGGCGGCATTGAAAGCGTTTTAATTGCCCCCGATATGGTATCTGTTGTTAAAACCGATGACGCCTCGTGGGATGATTTATCTCCGCAAATCATGGCTGAAATTTTAGATTTTGTTGCTACCGGCGCCGATGCGGTGGTGGCAGGGCATGAGCCAGAATCGCCTTCTGATTTAATGAAAAAAATATTAGGGCTGGTGGCGGCGCGGATTCGTCCGGCGCTTAACAAAGACGGCGGCGATATTGTCATTAAAAAATTTACCGGCGGCGTGCTTTATGTTGAGCTCACCGGTAAATGCGCGGGTTGTCCGTATGCCATGCGCACGCTTAAAGACGGGGTTGAAAAAATCTTAAAAAATTATATTCCTGAAGTTACGGAAGTCCGCCCCTTTTCTGAAGACGAGTGATTAATATTAGCGCAGGTAAGCCCATGATAAAACAGTTTGGAACCTTAATAATTTGTTGTCTGATTTCGGCTTTTGCCTTTGCCGCTGAAGATAAATCTGATAATACTGAAGTTAAAATGAACATTACCGAAAACGGGGTTTATTTGGCTGATTTTAATACCGCCGCTTTGCAAAAAATGTTTGATTATCTGGAATATGACGAATATATTAATCCTGCCGGAAATGAATATCCGCGGATTTTTGTAAAAAATATTCCGGCAGATTTTGCCTCTATGGAAGACGCCACCGCGCGCAACCGTCTTTTTATTCAAATTTTAATGCCACTCGCGCTTAAAATCAATCAGGAATTTTTGGAAGAGCGCGAAAATTTAATGGCGTTGCAAGAAGCATTTGAAGCCGATCACGATTTTCAAAAAACCGATATATATTATCTTGAAAAAATGGCAAAAAAATATGATGTGAGCACGCCGTTTAAGGATACTCGCCGCTATACGCTGATATTAAACGAGTTAATTCGGCGCGTTGATGTGGTTCCGCCCTCAATTTTGGTAAGTGTTGCCGCTGTTGCCACCGATTGGGGAACTTCGCGTATCGCAGTTTTGGGCAACAATCTGTACAAAGCGCGCGATTGGTATACCGATAAAGGTTTGGCGCCGATAGGCGAGGATGACGATTCGTATCGCTACATAATTTATCCGTCGCTTGAGAGCAGTATGCGCGCTTTTGCGCTTAAAGCCAATTCTAATATTAATTTTGAGCAATTTTGGAACTCGCGCGCCGAATCTCGCCGCCGCGGCAGCATTATTTACGGCAAGCGTATGGATTGGACGTTTATCTTAAACAGCAATCTGCAAAATTATGCCGGTTTGTTGGATTACGTTGTTACTTACTACCGCTTTTTTTATTTAGACGAAGCCACGTTGGAGGATGAGTATGAGTTTAAGGATTAAGCCGGTTTTATGCCGCGCCGGGGTCATGGATAATTACGCTTATATTATCACCGATGAAGCTACCGGCATCGCCGCGGTGGTTGACGCTTCTGAGGCTGAACCGATAAAAATTATGTGCGAGGCATTAAAGCTTAAACCCTCATACATTCTAACCACTCACCATCATTTTGACCACGTTGGCGGCAATGCTGAGCTTAAAAGCTTGTACGGCTTAAAAGTTGTTGGTCCTGAGACTGAAAAATCGCTTATTCCTGAGCTTGATATTGCGCTAAAAGACGGCGATGATTTTTGCCTTGGCGAAAGTAAAGCGCAAGTTATTGCCGCGCCCGGACATACGCTTGGGCATGTTTTGTGGTATTTTCCGGATGACAAGGTTTTATTTACCGGCGATGTGCTGTTTAATTTATGTGTCGGCGGCATTTTTGAAGGAACTCCTGAGCAAATGTGGAACAGCCTTGAAAAAATTAAAGCCTTACCTGATGACGTTGCGTTTTATCCCGGTCATGAATATACAGCGGGCGCGCTCCGTATGGCAATGGCGCGCGGGCAAACTCCGGCATTGGAAAAATATTTGGCTATTGCTTATTCTCGCCTGACCAAAAAAGAAGCGTATGCACCGATTACGTTAGGGCTTGAAAAACAGTGTAATCCATACTTAATGATTAATGACCAAGAACAATTTTTGCAAATTTTCAAATAAGAGGGTAAGATATGTATTTCAGCTTAAATAAAAAAATTTTTTACACCTTTTTTGTATTTTTTATTTTTATGGGCGCTCTGTTCTTTTCAATGTTCTTAAATATTTACAGCAAAAAGTATCAGGAAGACAAAAACTCTATCTTTTTGCGCAACCAATATGTTATGGAGCTGTTGTATGAAAATATTGCCTTGCGTCGTGAACTTAATCGTGCCAATGTTACGCTATCCCATGAGAGCGAAGCGGTTGTAAGCGGCGACTTGGGGCAAAAACAGGAAGAACTTTCGCGCGAGCAGAAACTTAATCAAGATTTACAAAAAAATTATGACGAACGCACCAAAGCCTTCACTGAAGGAGCTAAAATAATTGCCGTCAGCTCGCTGTTGTCATTTCTTTCAATCATGATTTTAGGCTTTTTGCTGCAAAAATGGGTGATTGTGCCGATTAAGCGCCTGACAGATGCCAGCAAACTCGTTTCCGGCGGTGATTTTTCGCACCGGATTCTGCTTGGCAAAAAGCAAATATTTTTTGATGAGTTTGACACGCTCGCCAAAAACTTTAACACCATGATTGATAATATTGAAAGCAACATTACTGCCATTAAAAATACTGAAACATTTTTGCAGTTATTGATTGATGCCATTCCTGACGGTATAAGGGTGATAGACCATAATTATAATGTGGTGTTGGCTAACAAAGCTTATTTTAAGCAGTTTAAAACTCAAAACACTGATGAAAATGTTAAATGTTATGAAGCCTGCGGATATAACGAGCCTTGTCCGCTTGGTATGTTTACTTGCCCATTGCGTGAAATTAAACACGCCGGTTCAAAGAGCATCAGCATTATTCAAACCGCTGGCGATAGGCCACTTTCAATTAATGCGGCGCCCCTAAAGGTTAAAAGCACGGCGCTTCCCGATGATTTTTATATTGTGGAATCTATCCGCGATTTAAGTGACGATATTCGTTTTTCACATGAACAAAAAATTGCCTCGCTCGGCTTTTTGGCAACTTCCGTCGCGCATGAGATGAAAAACAATTTAGGCTCTGTGCGTATGATTTTAGAGGGCTTATTGGAAACATCATTTAAAGATTTACCTGAAGGTTCAAAAGAAAAAAAATATCTTAATATGATTTATAACCAAATAGTAAGCAGTATTGAGATTCCGGAGCGTTTGCTCAAATTGGCTCATTACAGTACTGATGAGCAAGAAGTTTTTGATATTCGCCCGAGCATTGAAGAGGTACTCTCGCTGCTTGATTATGAGGCAAAACGCAACGGAGTTATGGTAGAAACAGATTTTAACAGCGCTGAAAATAATATTTTAGGCAGTGAGGCAGATTTTAAGATGATTATCCTTAATTTATCGCAAAATGCCTTAAAAGCCATGCCTTCAGGCGGAACATTAAGCATTAAAACCTCAAAAGATAAAAACAGTGTGGCGGTTGAGGTTAAAGATACCGGCGTCGGCATTGCCAAAGATAAATTTCAGCATATTTTTGAACCGTTTTATTCCGAAGGGCGTAGTAGTCGCCATCAGGGCACCGGCTTAGGACTTGCCATTGTAAAATCGTTGCTTGAAAAGTTTAAAGGCGAGATTAGCGTCAGCAGCGAGATTAATCAAGGTACAACTTTTTTGCTAAAATTTCCAAAATCTAAAAGAAAAAAATTGCAAAATTAAAAAATAAAGGGTATACCGAAACAAATTGAACTTATATGTAAAGGATTTTTTATGAGTAAAGAAGAACTTTTGGAATTAACCGGTGAAGTTATTGAAAAGCTACCAAACGCCATGTTCCGCGTTAAACTTGAAAACGGAGTTGAAATTTTGGCGCATACCGCCGGCAAAATGCGTAAATTCAGAATTCGCGTGATGGTTGGCGATAAAGTAGATATTGAAATGACCCCTTATGATTTAACCAAGGGCAGAATTACATTCCGTCATAAAGATTAAATAAAAACCTGCAAAAGCAGGTTTTTTGCTTATAGAGGATAAAAATGAGTAATTTGCAAAATTATGAAGCTGAAAGATTAAATGATGCAATTTCATATTGTCAAAAACGCATTGCCGCAAGTGACGTTGATGCTCTTGAAAAACAAGCGATGGCTTTTTATTTGACCGAACTAAAGCAAATAACTCCTTGTGCGGATAAAAATTTATTCCATAAATTTGCCATGGGAATCGGCGGCAGCGGCGATACGGAAGTTATTAAACCTTATGTGGTTCGCAATCGTCAAACCAAAAAGCCGTTGCAAAAAGCAGATGGCAATTTGGTGGTTATTAAATGCGTGTTTACCGATGTTGACCGCTATTTAACCACTATTATGAGCGGAAAAGCTGAAACGTTGCATTATTCTGACGGTGTGCGGGCGCTTAATGACGCCGACCAACAAAAATATGAGGCGCCTGACCCGTACGCTTATGCTTTTAAGTCTATTTTTGACGGCCGCGATTAACCTCTGATACGCCACCAAATGGCAGTTTCAACGGCTGAAGTTGCGCCGGCTTGCGCCGTGCAAATTTCATAAATATTATCTAATGATACATTTTTTAAGCACTTACGGTCAGGAGTGCAGAAATTATCACCGTATAGATTAGCTAATTTTACCGAGGATGTGCCATGTCCGCTAATGGTGTTAAGATATGAAATATTACCGGAATTTTCTTTGGCAAGCATAATAAAGGTGCGGCATCTTTCCAATTCGTCGGCTGATTTGGTACTTGGAGTATTATAGCTTGAGAGCAATATACTTTTACTGTCTGATGACATGACAATAGTCCAACGCATACCGAAAATATCACGAAGATATTCTGGGTTAGATGTTACCATTTCCTTGGGAACTTCTCCCATTTTTACGAAATATGATGTTAGTGAAGTTGGTGAGCCGTTTTGCGAGTAAATATTATCAAAACTATGCGCATTGCGGGCAATGGCATTGATAACAGTGTTCATTTGTTCGGAATATTTATTGAGTTTATACTTCATCATTGCCTTTGAGTAACCTGCAATAGCGCCGACAGACAGCACGCCTATTATCGCAAGAACGCCGAGCATTTCCACCATGGACCGACCGGCACACAAGCTGTCATTATCGGGCTTGAGCGATACGTCCGCCCCCTTTCTGTCATTATCGGGCTTGGACAATGCGTTCACCACTATGTTGTCATATTCGGGCTTGACCCGAATATCCAGGTTGGACAAAGCAGCAAATTTATTAGACCTGGACTCTCCGATCAAGTCGGAGAGTGACAAAGAAGAGGTGAACACCTCTCTTATACCGGAGTGTGACAATGTGTGGTGTAAAAAGCGGCTGAAATATGATTTTATCATAAAAATCTCCTCAAAAA
>JAJWCP010000046.1 GCA_021617435.1 Pseudomonadota bacterium | reverse complement strand
CCCTCTGCGGAGGGGTGCCGAAGGCGGGGTGGTTTAAATACAACTTATGCACAGCACGGACTCGTAAATATTGCAAAAAAAAAACGCGAGCTAAAATCTTCTCAAAACTAACTTTTGAGAGGATTTTAGCTATGAAATCATATTTTAGCCGCTTTCTACATTACATTATGTCATATTCGGGCTTGACCCGAATATCCAGGTCAAATAAAGTAGCTAATTTCTTTCACCTGGACACTCCGGTCAAGCCGGAGTGTGACAGTGTTTGTGCAGGTCGCAGTATGGTGGAAATGCTCGGCGTTCTGGCAATAATCGGGGTTTTATCCGTTGGCGCGATTGCAGGTTACTCAAAGGCGATGATGAAGTACAAGCTCAACAAGCAGGCGGAATCTATTAATATGTTAATTAACAATGCTTTACAAACACTAAGCTCACTTGATAACAAAAATACTGCTGAAATACGGCAAAATCATAATTTGTATAAATTAGGCTTAATTCCAGATGGTATAAAGCACATCCCGAATTCTGATTATTTGTATGATATTTTTGGTAACATGATTCTGGTTTATTCCGCTAATGAGGCTGAAAAAGGTTATAAATACGGAATTATGTTTGCTACCGGCGATAGCGGAAAAGAAAATTTTTTTGATATTAATTCATGCCGCAACATTGTTACCGTTGCCAAAGAAAATGCCGCCAACCTAGAAAGCGTCAGGTCTTATGATATTGAACAAGGCAAGCACTTTGGTTCTTTATACGGCGATTCTTATTGTAACAACCAAGACAAGCCCTGTCTGCGTAATTTAAAAATATCAGATATAGACAACTTGTGCGGCAACCGTATGAATGTATTTTATGTTTTGTGGAATTAAATAAGATACTAGCTCAGCTTTAATAAAAACAGCTTTAGTCTTCCAAGAAAAAATCCGTAATCGGAACACCGAGCGCATCGGCAATAGCATATAACACATTTACCGAGACATTAGTGCGCCCGTTTTCAATCTCAGACAAATAGGCGCGATCAATACCGACCGTTACCGCTAAATCAATCTGTAACAGTTGCTGTTGCTTGCGTATTTTGCAAATATTTTTACCTATTTTTTCAAGCCTGTTGCTCATTACACAATCCTTTTACACAGGCCTATTGTAGCGCAACCTGAATTTTATGTGTTGACTATTGTCAACAAATTGTCTATAATGTACAAAATAGCAAAAATTTTAACGAAAGGAAAATTGCCATGAAAGCAGATGAGTTATTTTATTCCTTAGGCGATGTTGCCGCCGGTAAACGCACTTTGGAAGATGTATGCAAAGAAATGCATGAAAAAGACAAAGAACGCTTTAAGCAACTCTTAAATGCAGGCAAAGTATTTTTAAGTTCCTTAAAAAATAATGTTAAGCAAAATATAAAGGAAGAAACCACCAAAAACGACATGGCTGCAAAATATGATTTAAAAAGCGCTGTCACGGTTGAAATTAACGGCAAAAAAATGCTGTCTGCCAAACGCAAAGAAAAACAATCATGGTGGAAAAGACTAAAAACCGAAACCGCACAAAGGTTAACCAATATGTCCGCGGTTTTAGAAGGGCGCAAAAGCTTTTCAGAGGGATTAAAAGACGATATTAAAATTTCCCATGATTTATCCATGAATGAAAGCAAGGCTTATCGCAAAGGATACAGCGCCATAAACGGTACCGTCAAAGGAGTTAAACAAACGCTTAATGAATTGCGCGGTGTTTCGCAAAACAAAAACGACGCTAAAAAAAGCACTGCGGACAAAACTCCGTTGCAACCGCAAAATCCTTATGAAACACTTCAACCGGAACAGTTGACGGCTGCCATGGGTATTGCTTATCGCAACATTGTATGGATGCAAAATTTAGGATCTATGCCTGAATCTGAAAAAGCTAAATATATTGAAGAGGTTCAAAAAATTATTGATGTTGCCCAAAAAAGATTTCCTGATATTAAGCCGGAAAATAAAGGCAGTTACTTTGAAAACCCAAACATCCAAGGCTGTGAGGCAAAGTTATTTGCCTGCATGAAAGCAAACGCGGCAACAAGCGATGATGTTGTTTTCAAACAAGAAGTTGCCAAATATACCGCATGGCGGAACAATGAAGATTATGTTGAAAAAGGACCTATGCTCACAATCAGAGAAGCCCCATTTCAAAATTTACATCTTTACAGAAGCGCTGAAGACCGAAAAGAGGCTGTGCGAGATGATGTTACTATTGAATATTTGCAAAACCCGTATCATCACGCCAAAAACGCTTTAACTAAAAGTCAGTTAGCGGCTGAACGCGCTAAAGTGGCCGCGCTCAATATCAGATAATTTCAGTATTAACACGCATATCAAAAAGCACCAATTCAAATTGGTGCTTTTTATATTTTTATGAATTAAAATTAGATTCTGTCAATTCTATTGACCGCGGGCTCGGCGCCGCGCGGTATCAATATACGATTCATTATCGCCTTCACTGCCATGATAAGCAAGTGAATAGCTTGAAACAATAAATCCGTACGGATTGTAAATTGCATCGTCCTTTTGCTTAAACTTCAAATTAACATAAGCAATACGCATGGTAGCCCGCCAATAACTTACCGCCGGAGTGCGATTGCGGGCGGTAATATCAAATGTCTTGAACTGAGCCTGCCACAAACCTCTTGAAAGCGGTTTAATCCATTCAATTTGGATATAACGCTCTAAGCCTTCGCGCTTAAATTCCGCCAAATTAGCTCTGACATCATGCTGAAAAAAGTCAGCGTAAACCGCCGGTGACGAATACCAATAAAGCGGCGAATTTGTACCCCATTGTTGCAACAGCATTTCAAAGTCATTAGTCATAGTATAACGCATAGTCAAATACTCTGAAATATATTGCTCAGTAACCAAATCGCTCACCGGAAAACGCACTTCCCGAGGCTGCACCATTTCTATTTGGTTAAAATTTTTATTTATACTGAAAAATTGCGGAACCACATCAATGGCAGGAATCATCAGATAAATAGCGCACACCAGCATCATATTAAAGCAAATACTCAAACCTGAAAGCACAACCAACAAACGCGATGTCCATAAATAGCGACGCTCCGGAAATGCCTCAACGTGAACTTTTTCCGGAAAAGCGCCTAACTGGTCGGGACTTTCTTTTTCCTTATATTTGAAAAGTGTGTGAAAAATATCAAACATACGCCAATTTTAACCTCAATTTTACATTTATGGTTTATTTTATACATCAAAGTTGTATAAATGCAATTAAATACTGTTATTTTTTAAAAAATGGTATAAAAATTTTATAAACGAATATTTGAGGAAATCAAAATGAAAAAAATTTTCTGTTTTGCGGCAAGTTTGCTTATGTTGGCATCATGCCAAACCCGTAATGAAAATTCGGAACAATCAGCGCCCAGTCCGGCCTATTACTCTGATTGGGACCGCGCGGTTCGGATTGACGCCGATTTGCAAAATATGTATTTAAACACTCCCCGCCGAATTGAAAAGCCGATTGATATGTACATGTCCATGGCTCTGGCCCTAAAATACAATTACACCCGCCGCATGATAAGCTATGAAGAATCTTTACTCAAAGCCGGAAATTCTTCATCTGCGCAGTTACAGGAAATTTTAAATAATGCCGGTTATGTAAACACCAATAATTCCTCGCAATTAAGCCCTGACTTAAAAGTTGCGTGGAACGTGTTAGACTTGTCAACTCTTTATTATCAAAATAGCGATCCGTCATTTAAGGCCAACGTTGCTTTTGAACAAAGCCGCAAAGTTATTCATAACATTTTGCAGGAAACCCGCCTTTTGTACTGGAAAACCTTAACTGCTCAGCGCCTGCTTCCGGTTATTGATGAAATGAGCGAATATTTAACTCTTGAAGTTGATGAGATGAACTCTTCCGCCAAAGAACTTGCCGCTAAAGGTCAAGCTCCGAGCCGCGAAACTTTAATCAAAAAACGTAAATACATGGAAGCCATTAAAAATTTAGCCGCCTTGAAACGTGAACTTGAAACCGCGCAAACCCGCATGGCGGCATTAATGGGATTTCATCCTTCAACAGAATTTAAGTTAGTCGGCGCTCAATACGGCAACTTTGAGCTCCCGGAAATCCGCGCCAGCATTGCTCAGCTTGAATGGCTTGCCATGTCAAACCGCCCTGAACTCCGCGTGCACGACTTAATTTCAACTCCTGAAGATAAAGAGTTGGTTATCAGTAAGTTTCATCGTGATAATGAGAGCAAATATAAAAACACACCGCAAAATAACAAACAATGGTCAAAACAAGGCTATGAAATCGGCATGGACGTAATTGAAAACATTAAAAAAGAAACGCCCGCCACTCTTGAAACTTTACGCCGCCAGAGAATGACCTCTTTAATTTTGACTCAGGTTTACGTTTCATGGGCGCAATATATGGCCGCCATTGAAGATTATCAAATCAACATGGAAATTGCCAACACGTCTGAAAACATCGCCGAAGACTTCACTATTACTGACGGTTCACAAAATGAAAAGAGTCAACTTGAAGCTGCCCGCGCGATTGAAGACGAAGTTAAAGCCTTTTCATCGTATGTTGATGTGCAAGACGCTTTAGGTAATCTGTACGCCACCATCGGCTTAGACGCCGTTCCTTATTATATGTTAGGTGAAAAACCCTCCAAAATTGCCTTGTACCTGCGCTCCTCCATGGACAAATGGGGTAAAGGCGAGTTTTTGCCTGACAACCGCCCGTATTTGATGAACATTCCTTCTAAACGCCCGCCGGTTGATATTACCACTCTCGGCGCAAACAACGCCAACCGCACTTCAACCAAAAAACTCTCTGATGTGGTTGTTGAAACCGGTGAACCGATTCACATCGTTGTTCCGGCTGATTTGTTTGAAGGCTTAGGTTGGAAAGGCGAAATTAAAACCCGCGCCGGTCTGGTTGATGACAGCCGTCTGCCTAAATGGCTGAAATACAACGATAAAGAAATGACCTTTACCGGTAAAGCCATGCCTAAAGACGGCGGTGTATACCGCATTAAAGTTTACGGAACTGATGAAGGCAACAATATCGGATACGGCACCTTCAAACTCACCGTTCGCGAAGTTTACGTTCCGTCACTGCGTGTTCGCGGCATGACCGAAGGACGTAAAGCCACCGTATTAAAACGTTGCAAAGGACATCAATGCAACGATGCTTATATTGACCAAAATGAAATCGGTAAAGAGGTTGAAAAAATTCCTCACCGTTAATAAAAAAACAAAATTAAATCCCCGAATTTTACCGATTCGGGGATTTTTTATACTTAAAAAAATTTTTAGCGGCAGACAATTTGTTCAATCGCGGTTGCCAATCCGGTATTATCATCGGTAGTAACTAAAATTCCGTATACCGTTCCCTCGCCTTTGGACGGAGTTAAGCGTTCTGACGGATATTTTCGGCACAAACGCCGTATCGGTTCTTCCGGTTCAAAACCCAACACCGAATTATAATCTCCACACATACCAACATCGGTAATATAGGCCGTGCCTTTAGGCAAAATCCGCCAATCCGAAGTAGGCACATGAGTATGTGTTCCGGCAACGGCAGAAACTCTACCATCCAAATAATAACCGAGCGATTGTTTTTCAGCCGTGGCTTCAGCATGAATATCAACCAATATAGCCGAAACATTACCGCCTAACCGATAAGCTTTAAGCCAATTTTCAAGCGCCTGCGCCGGGCAGTCCAAAGCTTCCATAAACACGCGCCCCATCACCTGAACCACCGCCAACTTACGACCGCTTGCAAGCTCAATTTCACAACTGCCGCGCCCTACCGTGCCAGACGGAAAATTAAGCGGACGCACAATTTTTTGACAGTCATCTAAAAACGGAATAATCTCTTTTTGATTCCAAATATGATTACCTGTAACAATCGCGTCAACTCCGGCTGCAAAAAATTCCCGGCAGATTCCAGGCGTAACGCCAAAACCGTGAGCGGCATTTTCGGCATTAACCACAATAGCATCCGGCTTGTATTTTTGGCGCATAACCGGCAGATTTTTTAACACCGTATCACGCCCGGCACGCCCCACCACATCTCCGCAATATATAAATTTCATCACAAATCCTTTTTATCTTTACCTCTGATTATCTTCAATATTAACATAACCGAATTGTGTTTTTGAACGGCGGAGCCATTCTTCTTTTTCCCATTGTTTGCTCATTTTTTGACGGTCAGCGCTCAGTCTTCGCGTTTCACAATCAAGCATATACTGCGAAGCTCCCTGAGTGCGCAACATGTTTAAATAGTCATTGTCTGCTTTTTCACACATTTTAACACGGCGCTCAACTTCTTTATATTGGTGCCTGTCAACCATAATTACAAACTGGTTATTTAACATTCTCCGATACAAATTAACTTCATCTAAAGTTAAGCCCTGCTTTAGCATACTATTGCACCATTCCGGAAAATTTTTATACCATACTTTTTCCCGTAAACCCAGACTGGTTTTATTATCATCTGACTTTACTTCTTTCCATACATAATGTATACGCATTCCGCTTTTATGTATACCAATCCGCCGTTCTGCATCAAATCTCCAATTTTGCCGAAAATTAGCATAATCCAGTTCAATATCTTCACGTTCGGAATATACTTTTATTTCATTTTTTCTGTTCATTTTAGGCTCACTTTAAATTTTATTTATTTTTTCTTATATCGCAAGCTCTGGTTTTTGTCAAAACTTTTCTCAACGCAACTTATACACACCCCGGACTCGTAAATATTGCAAAAAAAAAACGCGGGCTAAAATCTTCTTTAAAGTAACTTTTTGAGGAGATTTTCTGATGTTTATCCAAAATATATTAGCTAAGCTTGCGGATAGTGAGGCAGATACGACGGGATTTTGGAGCGACTTGTACACAAAAAGGTACACGAGCGACAAAATCCCTAGTAGGTGCCCACTAGACGCAAGCACAGGACGTAGTATGGTTGAGATGTTAGGGGTGCTGGCAATAATCGGAGTACTATCCATCGGGGCGATTAGCGGTTACAGCAAAGCAATGATGAGATATAAAATGAACAAACAAACCGAACAACTTAACACTATATTTAATAGTGTTGAACGCAATTTGCTTTCATTTAATAATATTAAAGTTGAAGCCGGCAACTTTATAAATCTCACTTCTTATTTTATCAAAATGGGTGAAATCCCAACTGAAATGGTTAAGGGTGACTATAATTATCTTTATGATACATTCAACATCAAGATATTCATTCAAAAAGAATATCTTGCCTCTTCTGTCGTATACGCCATATATATGATACAGCCTCTTAGCAGCTCAAGCAATGATAACTTAGCCGTTTGTCAGAACATCATCACCATCGCCAAAGAGCATGCGGCTTCTCTTTATTCATTATACGCATACAGTACTAACAATGATAATCAACCGGTATACACAATATATTACGGTGATAAATATTGTAACACTGATAACTGCATTCATAATATAAACTTAAATGATATTTATAAAATATGCACTGAACATATCGGCAATACCGGAACAGGCTTTACCGTCAGATGGCATGTGTAAATAAAATTATTTAGCAGGTAAAGCGTAAATATATTTTAACGCATGGTTTAGAAAAATACACTAACTTAAAAAAAAGACTTGCCAATTAACGAAAAACGATTTAGAAGTTGTGGCTATGGATAGATGGCCGAGTGGTCTAAGGCGCACGATTGGAAATCGTGTGTACCTCCAAAGGGTACCGTGAGTTCGAATCTCACTCTATCCGCCATTACAAAAAGCCCCTTTATGGGGCTTTTTGTAATGGCATATTCAGAAGATAAGAACTCACGGAATGAGTGAGTTCGACTACAAGCGAAAGGCGGGCGGAAGAACGCCGGTCAGCACAGCTGATGAGCGCAGTGAATGGAGCGCAGCGGAATAATCTCACTCTATCCGCCATTTACACAAAAGCCCACCTTTATGGTGGGTTTTTGTATAAATAATGAATAACAGGAGCTACGAACTCACGGAATGAGTGAGTTTCAAGATAAAAAAGCTGTTCTCTGCTTTTTTATCGCCGAAAGCGTAGTTTTGTTCGCGAGCAAGGAAAGCGACAGCAACCGCAGCGAGCTTACAAAACAAGTGACCGCAGCGCAGTTAGCGATTGCCTTTAGGCAGAGCTTACAAGCCAGACCGACTACAGGCGAAAGGCGATGGCTCATCGGGCTCATCGGGCTCATCGTCAAAGTTGAAGCAGAGTAAAAAAGTTATAAAAAATCATTCATCAATTCGTTTGTTTTTCATCATAAATACGTTAAGCACACAAACCTCTAATTCGCAATCAATAATTTTCAAAATTTCTAAAACCGTACGCTCATCGTTGGATTAGTTTCATCTTTCTAAATTGACTCCGGAATACCCCATTTTTTAATCCATTGCCACAAAACTATATTAGCTGCACGTATTGTTTCTTGTTCATCAAATCTGAAAGGTTTGAAGAATTATCTAATACTGCATGATTTCTTAACTCTCCAGACCCCTTGAAATATGGTAGTTTCTATTTTGTCATGTGGTTGACAAATACTGTATAATATGCTAATATAACATCAAAATGGAGAACGTTGTGGCTGATGTAACAGAAGTTTTGAATAAACCCGCAAATCAAGAAGAGCGTAAAGCTGTTCTCCCTTTAGATGTGAAATCAGGTATAGATGCTTTTCAGCAAATATCTACGGAACTTCGGCAACAAGATGATAAAGACGAAATTAAGGAATACAAAAAGCAAATAAAGCAAGCTCGGGAAGAAGCAAATAAAAAACAAGCTGAACTTCGTGTAAAATATGATTTTAAGGCTCCGGAATTTGTTGCTCATGCCACCCATGTTTCACAAGAAGAATTTAAATCATCTGTCGGCGAGCTTTTTGCAAAATACCCGGAAAATACGGATTTAGTACCGGCATTCAGTAAAGGCACGCAAAATGAGTTTAATGCTGAAAGAAGTGTAAAAAGTCGCTTTGAGGATGATAAATTGATGGCATTGGGGCAACTTATGCCGTATCCGGAACGTGTTTTTGCCATTGCCACAAAACAAGACGACCAAGGAAATCCGATATTGGATGAACAAGGAAGACCGGTGCCGCAAGACGGAAGTTACGCTTATTCCTTAAAAAAATGTTGTGCATCTATAAATATGATTGATGGTGAAACTCCTTTATTGATTGGTTTTGAAGGCAAGTATGCAGATTTTGAAAGCGGCAAGAAAACCGGACACATTTACATCGGTAAAGGCGAAACTTTCAAAGCAGAATATGACGAGCACGGAAATATAACCGAATATACCTCCGATAAAGAAATGGTAGTAACACACGAATATAAAACAACGCCTAAAGATGCTATGGAGCATAACGTTCAGTTGGTAATGTTTAATACAGAAGACGGTTACGATAAATGGGCGGCAGAAGTGAAAAATAAAAGGGATAAATTTGCAACGTTTATATCTTCCAATGATATAATGATAAAATTATTGCAAGAAGAAATTGCTGCCGGACGAGCCACCTATATAAATGCAACCAAGCGCGGGTTTAATCCTAAAATAGAAGCCTTGCAAACAGCACAGGAAAACAAAATTCGTATTACCGAGCCTTCACCAGAGCATTATCAGGCGTTTTTAACTGCGTGCCAAAAAATGCAGGATTATACCAATAGTTCTGACACACCCAACGACGTAAGTAAAGAAGTCAGCAAAGGTTTTATTTTCGCCAAGAAAGAATATTTATCGCTGAGCGAGGAAGAATTTAAAACAAAAATAGTTGATGAATATGCACAAAGAAGTCAAGACGGAGCGAAAAAACCTGAACACCTCAGATTTATAATGGTTGGAGATGAAATTGCCGGTTATATCAATGTTCGGGCTCTGCCGCGTGATAAATTTGATGAAAGACAAGGCTTAAAATCGTGTAAAAAATGGGATCATATCAGTGAAAATGGCGCAAGAGCTGCAATATCCGATGTATTATTACCGGAATATCGCGGTAAAGATATTATAGGAAAAGCTACAAAACTCTTTTTCAATGAATTGCAAGAAAAAGGAATAAATGAAGTTTCGGCAACAGTTTTGAAAGATAATTCTTCTTCAAATAGTGCGCATGAAAAAATGATTGATAATTACGGCGGTAAAGCATACGAAGTTTATGGTGATCCAGACGGAAAAGGTGTTCAATATTATAATCGTTACATCATAAGCACCGATACAAGCGGAAGACAAAAAGATAATTATAAAGAAAAAATGACTGATGCGTGGAATATTGCATTTGATGAGAAAACCGGCGAATTTGTGGAAACAAACGGCAAAACCGGAGAACATCGTGCTTTTCAACAAGAGCAGAAGTTTAAGCCCGAACCGGAAAGACCCAGTAAAGCACCCGAAATGAAATTCAATCCGGCTTCAATGGAATTTGAATATGCAAACCCTAAGTTTCAGGAGCTTACCGAACGCAGACGTGAGTTAAATCGAACCAAACAAGATATTTTGGCACTTAAAGAACGTATTGCTAAACAAGGTCTCAAAGAAATCGGTTTAGAAGGTAAAATGGGGCAAACTGGTAATTCGCGAGCCCCCAATCCTAATGAAGTCGTAACCGAAACCCATAAAAAAGTCGCGGAAAGTCAAGTTGAAGACTTAAAACCGTTTATCAAAAACTATTTAGAACAAAGAAGAAGTAAATAAAGGACTAAAAACCAGTGACAATTAAACCATTTCCGAAAAATCCGTTTAAGTTGATGTTTATTTATGCGTGACGACGCATTAAAGCCAAGGTTATAGTTGAATGTCGTGGCAGTTAGTATACTCTGATTGATTTTCATAAAATTTATCATAAATTTCAAAAAAACTTGCGGGTGATAATTTGAGG